>NZ_BPUU01000007.1:36452-128677 GCF_054772415.1 Capnocytophaga sp. HP1101 | reverse complement strand
TAGTATCACCACGTTTCTTTTAGTTGCAAAAACACAGACTTTAGTAGATTATAAGCCTTTAGAAATTACTTAAAAAATTAATTGTTGATGAGAAGATATAGTTTTATAATAGCACTATTTTGCGGGATATCTGTACTCTTTGCTCAGAATGAAAAAGAGTTGCAAAAAGCAAAAGAAATGTATAAGAACTTTGCTTATGTTGATGCTATAAAAATATATGAAAGCATTGCTAAGAAAGGATTTGTGAACCAGGATATATTAGAGAATCTTGGTAATTCATACTACTACAATGCTGAGTATAAGAAAGCACTGCCTTGGTACAAACAGCTCTTTGAGAATAAGAAATACAAGGTTAAACCTGAATATTACTATCGTTATGCACAAGTACTAAAGTCGGTAGGGAAATATGACGAAGCAGATAAGTTAATGTCTCAGTTTGCTGAGCTTACAGGCAATAATGATACACGTGCAGTACTTTATGAAGAGAACAAGGATTATCAACAAGTGATAGAAAGCAATTCAGGGCGCTTACAATTACACCCAGTGGACATTAACACAGAATATTCAGAATATGGGACAGCTTTTTATGGTGATAAGATAGTTTTTGCAGCAGCCAATAGCGGTAGGGCTTCAAAAGGAGGAGTATCGCAATGGACAGGAGAGAGTTTTTACGACCTGTATATAGCAGACCGTGATAAGCAAAAACTGACTAATAAGAAGCCTTTTTCATCAGCTTTAAATACAAAGTTTAATGAATCGACAGCTGTATTTACAAAAGATGGAAAAACGGTGTATTTCACGCGTAATAACTATGTAAATAAAAAGATAGGAACGAATGTAGAAAACACTATATTGCTAAAAATACTTAAAGCAACGAAAGATGAGAAAGGCGATTGGGGGAATATAGTAGAAGTACCCTTCAACAGTAACCAATACAATGTGGCACACCCAGCGTTGAGTCCTGATGAGAAGTATCTTTATTTTGCTTCGGATATGAAAGGAACTTTAGGGAGCTCGGATATCTTTCGCGTAGAGATTTTAGGGAATAACAAATACAGTAAGCCAGAAAATTTAGGAGATGTTATCAATACCTCAGGGCGAGAGTCTTTTCCTTTTATCTCTAAGAATAATGTGCTATATTACTCATCAGACGGCTTTCCAGGGTTAGGAGGTTTGGATATTTTTGCAGTAAAGTTTTATGAAGACGGGACAGTATCAAAACCGATTAATATAGGGAAGCCCGGTAATAGTGCTGATGATGATTTCTGTTTTATAATGGATAGCGATAGTAGGATAGGATTTTTAAGTTCTAACAGAGCAGGAGGGAAGGGTAAAGATGATATTTACAGTTTTTATGAAGAAAAACCTTTGTCTTTTGATTGTGAAAAGATGCTGAAGGGAGTATTGAAAGATGCTAATACCAAGAGTGTTATTGTAGATGGTCTTATTGTGCTATCAGATAGAACAATGAAACAGGTAGACACTCAAAGAACCAAAGAAGATGGTACTTTTGCATTTAAGAAAGTAGATTGTAAAGAATTATACTATTACCTGAGAGGTGAAAAAGAAAAGTATGAGACTTCGGAAGTGAAAATAATGATGGATAAAGAAGGAGATATCTTCTACGAGTTCTTGTTAAAACCAAGAGAAATAGCTATTTCAAAGGATACCGATTTAGCTAAAGTGTTTGAGATAAAAGAAATATATTTTGATTTAAACAAATCGAACATCAGACCAGATGCAGCGGTAGAATTAGCTAAGATTGTAGAGGTGATGAAACAATATCCTAAGATGAAGATAGATATTCGCTCTCACACCGATAGCCGAGCTACAGATGCTTACAACTTAGCATTATCAGACCGTCGTGCTAAATCAACCCTTGAATGGATAGTTAAACAAGGTATTAACCGCAAGCGCTTAAAAGCGAAGGGCTATGGAGAAACGCAGTTAGTAAATGGTTGCTCGAATGGAGTGCCTTGTACAGAAGAACAACATCAAGCCAACCGCCGTAGCGAGTTTATAGTGGTAAGTATGGAATAATATAAATATTGCAATAGAAGATTAGGAGTTATAAATTAACTCCTAATTTTCTATTTACTCAGTTGATATTACCTAATTTTTTATAACTATTTCCCTTTATCAATTTATGAAGAAACATATCTCTTTTATTTTATTTGCTATTCTTGTGAGTAGTATAATACAACCTGTTTGTGCCCAAAGTGAAAAAGAAGCTTTACAGAAAGCTGCTAATTATTACAGGAACTTGGATTACATACAGGCTATTAACGCCTATGAAAGTATAGCACGTAAAGGAATAGAACCCCAGGAGTTATTAGAAAACTTAGCTAATGCTTACTACTACAATGCCGATTATAAGCAAGCGAATAAGTGGTATGCAAAACTTTTTACGAATACTGATGCTAAGACAGGAAAACCTTACAGCATTAAACCCGAATATTATTATCGCTATGCACAAACATTAAAATCAGTGGAGGATTATGAAGCTTCAGACAAAATGATGGATAAGTTTGTAGCTCTAAAAGGGAATACTGATTCGCGTGCGGTTCTCTTTCAAAAGAATAGAGATTATCAAGCAGAAATTAAGCGAAATTCTAATAGAATGGTATTACACCCATTGCAGATTAATACTAATAAATCGGAGTATGGGACGGCTTTTTATGGAGATAATATAGTGTATGCTACCAGTAAAGGGGGTATTTTAAAGAAACGTGCAGATTGGACGGGAGATAATTTTTATAGTCTGTATGAGGCAACAACTGATAGTTTACAAGTTTTTAAGAAAGGAAAGCTCAATGGTATCAATACTAAGTTTAATGAATCGACAGCTGCTTTTAGCAAAGATGGAAAAACCGTTTATTTTACACGCAATAACTTTATACATAATGAAGTGAAAACTAATGGGGACGAAACTGTATTGTTGAAAATATTTAAAGCAACAAAAGACAAGAGTGGTAACTGGAGAGATATAAAGGAAATGCCTTTTAATAGCAATATTCATAGTGTAGCTCACCCTGCTTTAAGTCCTGATGGTAAATACATTTATTTTGCATCGGATATGAAAGGAACTATTGGAGCATCGGATATTTATCGTTCTAAGGTATTAAAAAATGGTTATGGGAAGCCAGAGAATTTAGGAGAACTTATCAATACTCAAGGTAGAGAGTCTTTCCCATTTATTTCAGATGATAATATACTGTATTATTCATCAGATGGTTTTCCAGGGTTGGGAGGATTAGATATTTATGCTGTAAAATTAGATGAGGAAGGCAACCCTACTTCTAAGCCTGTGAATGTAGGTCGCCCTGCTAATAGTGCTGAAGATGACTTTTGTTATGTGATTAACACTCATACTAAAATAGGTTATCTCACTTCAAACAGACCGGGAGGTAAAGGAAGTGATGATATTTATAGTTTTTATGAAGAAGCTCCAGTACAATTCTCGTGTAAACAAGCTATTAATGGTGTTGTTAAAAATGCAAAGAGTTCAGAAGTAATAGCAGATGCTAAAATTACATTATTAGATAAATCTTTAAGGGTAATAGAAGAACAGACTTCGAATAAGGAAGGTGCTTTTAGTTTTCTTTATACTTCTGACTGTAAAGATGAACAGCTAACTATTAAAACAATAAAAGAGGGCTTTTCTTCTGATGAACAAAATGTTTCTTTAACAGGATTAAAAGACGTATATGCCGAAGTGTTGCTAACACCTATTGTTGAGAAGAAACCTATAAAAATAGGGGATGATTTATCAAAGGAATTAAAGATAGATAATATATACTTCGATTATGATAAAGCTAATATTCGCCCAGACGCAGCTGAACAATTGGCTAAGATAGTAAAAATAATGAAAGAATATCCTACTATGAAAGTAGATGTGCGCTTGCATACCGATAGTAGGGGGTCTGATAGCTATAACTTAGCTTTGTCACAAAGACGTGCAAAATCAACAATTAAATGGCTTATAGCTCACGGTATTCACAAAGATAGGATTACAGGTAAGGGATATGGTGAAACGCAATTAGTGAATGGTTGTGCTAATGGAGTGCCTTGTACTGAAGAACAGCATCAAGCAAACCGCCGTAGTGAATTTATTATTATATCGATGTAAGAAGAGATCTTCTATAAAATAGGAGGGAGGTTATCAGAAATGATAACCTCCTTTTTTATAATGTTGCTTCAAAGATTTCTTTAAAATGAGTGAGGATACGTTGTTTTACTTCTTCTGTATCCACTTTATCTTTTGCTAATTCCACATTTAGGGACGTTACGGCTTTACCGCGAATACCACAAGGGATAATATTATCAAAATACCCCAAATCAGTATTGACATTTAGGGCAAAACCGTGCATTGTTACCCAGCGAGAACAACGGACTCCCATTGCGCAAATTTTACGAGCAAAAGGCGTTCCTACATCAAGCCATACTCCTGTTTCTCCTTCACTACGCTCTCCTTTAAGACCATAGTCGGCAAGGGTACGGATAATCACTTCTTCTAAAGAGCGCAAATATTTGTGGATATCGGTGAAAAAGTTTTCTAAATCTAAGATAGGATAACCCACAATCTGTCCAGGTCCGTGATAGGTAATATCTCCCCCACGATTAATTTTATAGAAGGTAGCCCCTTTTTTCTTTAGTCCCTCTTCATCAATAAGTAGGTTCTCGATATGACCGCTTTTGCCAAGTGTATATACGTGAGGGTGTTCTACAAAAAGAAAATAATTGGTAGTAGGTAAGGTTGTGCTATTAGCTCTGTTACTTGTTTTTTGAGCGACTATCTCTTCAAAAAGGGACTCTTGGTAGTCCCAAGTTTCTTTATAATCTTTATTACCTAAATCCTTAACGATTACTTGTTTGTTCATAGATTGTTTGAATATTCCCCTGACGAATATCGCCAGTGTTATAACCTTTGGTAAACCAATATTTGCGTTGTTCAGAAGTGCCGTGAGTGAATGAATCAGGGACTACGTGTCCTTGCATACGCTTTTGTATAGCATCATCACCTACTGCGTTGGCTGCACTAAGAGCCTCATCTATATCATCAGCATCTAAATATTTTTGGTTGTGATGAGCCCATACTCCTGCATAGAAATCGGCTTGTAACTCTTGTGCTACTGACCATTTGTTGGCAGCTGCTTTAGAAAGCCCTTGTTGTTTTTGGCGTACTTGCTGTGAAGTGCCTAAAAGCGTTTGGATATGATGCCCCACCTCGTGTGCCATTACGTAGGCAATTGCAAAGTCACCGCCTTTAGCTCCGAAGCGTGTTTTGAGTTCTTCAAAGAAATCCATATCCATATAGAGCTTTTGGTCGGCAGGACAATAGAATGGACCTACTGCAGAAGAGGCAGTCCCACAGCCTGTGTTTACATTAGCAGTAAAGAGTACCAAGGTAGGTTTTTTATAAGCACCTAAACCATTTTGAGCAAATACTTTATCCCATACATCTTCGGTATCGGCGAGTACTGTAGCGGTAAATTCGCCTATTTTCTTTTGTTCAGGGGTGAGTTCAACACGTTCGACTGCTTGTTGAGTTTGATTGCCTCCTGCAACTTGGTTTACTACTGAGGCTACTTGTTGCCCTGTTTCACCTCCAAAAAGTTGTAACAATACAATGATGACACCTACGATACCACCACCTGCGATAAGACCACCTTTTCCGCTTATTCCACGACGGTCGTCTACATTGCTACTTTGTCTTCTTCCTTCCCATTTCATAGTTTATCTTGTTTTATTTTGGTGCAAAGATACATCTTTTCTCAATATGTACAATATCCGTTTACAATAAATGAATTCCGTTTTTATCGCATAGCTGAACCATATCATCTGTCCATATTGATGCTTGCACTTCACCGATATGAGCTTTTTGCAGGAGCAGCATACAGATGCGAGACTGACCAATACCTCCCCCAATAGTTAAGGGTAATTCACCGCGTAATAGCATTTGATGATATTCTAACTTCTCACGTTCTTCTGATTTTGAAGTTTTCAGCTGAGAGCGTAGAGAGGCTTCGTTTACTCGAATGCCCATTGAGGAAAGCTCTAATGCGCTATTTAGTACAGGATTCCAAATAATGAGGTCGCCATTGAGTTCCCAATCGTCATAATCAGGAGCTCTATTGTCGTGTTTTTTTCCCGAAAGGAGTGTTTTACCTATTTGGGTAATAAAAATAGCTCCTTTTTCTTTAGCAAAACTATGTTCGCGTTCAGAAGGTGATAGGTTAGGGTATATATCTTCTAATTCTTGTGAACTTATAAAAGTTATTTCACGAGGTAGGAATACTTTACATTTGGTGTATTCTTTTACTAATAAGGCTTCTGTTTCAAGAAAGGCACTATACAACTGCTTTACGGTTTGTTTGAGAAAGGATAAAGTGCGCTGAGAGGGAGTAATCACTTTTTCCCAATCCCATTGGTCTACATAGATAGAATGGGTGTTATCTAATTCTTCATCTCGGCGGATTGCATTCATATCAGTATAAATGCCTTCGCCTGCTGTAATACCATAGCGTTTCAGTGCTAAGCGTTTCCATTTGGCAAGTGAGTGGATAATTTCTATCACTTCGCCTTTGTAATCTTTCATTTCAAAGCTAACAGGGCGTTCTACTCCGTTGAGGTTATCATTAAGACCTGTGGAGCGTTTCACAAATAATGGAGCCGAAATACGTGTGAGGTTTAATGCACGTGCCAGAGACTGCTCAAAACAGTCTTTGATTAGTTTTATAGCCCGTTCAGTATCCATTATACCGTAGGGGGTGTTATAATTTTTAGGAATAATAATAGTCATTATTAGACGATAATTAAGTAATGTTTATCAGTTTAGTAGGCTACTTTTAGTTAATAGCATTAGCTCTTGTACTGCCTTGGTAGTTATAGGGTGTTCATCAGCACGAACATCATAACCATTCATTTCGCCTATATTCCACAAACCTATACCATCGGGGAAGGATTGTGAGGCTTTAATTTTGGAGGCAATCTTCTCAAACCATTTAGCTCTCTCAGCATCATTTCCTTTGTATTCTTTTCCTGTTTCCTCAATAACCAAAGGTTTACCAATGCTATGACAGAAGGCTACTAATTGAGGGATACTATTAATAGCTTCGTCGTCGTATACGTGTATGGTGGGGATATCAATCTCGGGCAACGACCATATTTCTTTGAAACCTAAATCGGCATCAGTGCCCCAACCGTCTTTACCTTGATGAAGAAAACCTCCTGCTGAAATGGGGCGAGTTACCCCCATTCTTTTCAACTGAAGGGCTAATCGTTTGTAGAAGGCAATGAGATTTTCTTTATTACCTGCTTTTTCTATTGGATTGTCGCCATACTTACTTTCAGGTTCGCCTGCTATAGCTATAAAAGCAAGATGAGGGTCGTTTTTATAAGTATATCCGTTTACTGTTGTTCTGTTTAAAACGGCTTCTAAGTACGGAGTCCAATCGGTAGAGGGTAGATAAGGGTTGATACCTTCTTTTATAAGTTGGTTTCGTATGTAGGATAAGTCTAAGACATAAGTCATACCGCTGGCGATTACTTTAGCTACTTTTTTATCCATTTCGTCGAACTTATGCTCGGGGTCAGTGATTAAATCTTGCAAATGACCTTTGTCTTTTTGTATGATATCAGTCAATCGCATACAGTTAATTTCCATAGCTTTAGCATTGGTAATCCATTTATCGACATTAGGAGCTCCATAAGCAGTAGCAATTCTTAATCCTGCTTTTAACTCTTTGTTTTCAGGGTTTGATTTTTCGTCTTTACAAGCGATTAGTAAAATGAAAAGCAAAAATAAGTATTTTTTTTTCATATCACAAGGTTTTTGATTTTAAATCAAAGCAACTACACTTTGCTAAACTTTAGTGTTTAACAAAGTGTAGAAGCTATGAAAATTAAATGAAAAAGTGTATTTTATCTTTCGGTAATAATAAATTCTACGCGTTTATTGGCTTGGTGTTCTTCTTCACTACAAGGCACTCCGTTTTCGCAACCATTTACTAATTGGGTTTCGCCATATCCTTTGGCGGTTAATCGGTTGGGAGAAATGCCTTTGCCTACGAGCCATTGATAGATGGATTGAGCTTGGGTTTCGGTGAGGTTCATATTGTAACCATCTTCTCCTCGGCTATCAGTGTGGACTTTTATTGCTATTTTTACGGTAGGATTGGCTTCTAAAAAGGCTATGATTTTAGCTAATTGCACTGAAGCATCGTATCTGATATTGGTTCTTCCATAATTGAAATGGATATTATCAATTGCAAAAACAGGGGCTAAATCGTCTCCTTCGTTAAGGCTTATTGTATGAGGGGCTAATGATATTGTTTTTTTGAGGGTGTTATTGTTTTCAAAAGCGATAGGCACGTTGGCAATATCGTAGTCTTTTTTTACGATTTCGACGAAGCCATTATGGAAATTACAATTTAGTTTCTTGGTAGTAAAAGAGCCTTTGCTATCGGTAGTATTGCTGGATAATGCACCCATAGCGCTATCGAATATGAAAACTTGAGCGCCAGAGAGCTTAGCCCCTGTTTCGGCATCAGTTACTGTGCCGATAATTTCACGGGAGCAGTCTCCTGAAGGGGGAGTTTGAGAAGCGTCGTCTTTTTTAGTAAGTATTTCGAAAAGGTTGAATTGTTTTTTAGCTTCTTCTTTTCTTCCTAAGGCTTGCAATACTACTGCATAGCGATAGCGATTGATGGGTTGAGGAGAATAGTTACCGTCTTTCATTAGTTTTTCATACCAATGATATGCCTTAGGGTAATCTTTACTGGCGTAGTAATAATCGCCTAAACGCTCTACAACTTCTTGTATTTCATAACCTTTATCTACTACTGTTTTATATATTTCGGCAGGAGATACTTTTATTTGTGAAAAGCTTAAGGAGCAACCACCTAAGAATAGGGCAAATAATACTTTTATCTTCATATTTTTCATCTTAAATTAAGGCACAAATGTACAAAAGTTTCTTAAAAGTTGTACAGTTTCTCTACTAATTTAACATTTTTAACATTTTTCTCTTGGTTAGAGTGGGTAAAATAATTCTTTGGTATGTTTACAAAATTAGTGCCAAAATTTTTATTAGTATGGGTGATTAGGACTTTTTTAAGGTAATAAAACGAAACTGGAAATGACGAGGAAATGTATTTTTTGTATGAATGGATTGTATGGTTAGCTTATACAAAGCTTATACGAACCTTATACGAATCTTGGATGATTGTTATACAAATAGTGTATAAGTAGTTGATAGTGAATGGTTAAAAGTGAAGGGAAAAGTGCTAAAAACAGGGTTTTGAGGCGAAAGAAAAGGAAAGGAATAATCTTTTTTAGATTCACTTAGTTGGTATTTATCGATGTATTCTTTCAAGGAGAGTGAGTGTAGAGAAAGAAGTGATTAAAAAATGGTATTTTGTTATATTGGATTGATGCTAAAATATTAGCCATTTTCTGTTATCACTTATTATTTGTAATTTGTAATTCATAATTATTTTCTACCTTTGCACCCTGATATCATTACAATGGACATTCAATTCAATACAAACGAAGATTACAATAAATTAGCCCTAAGCGAATTGCGCAAACGCCTGAAGAAAGTGAAAGAAGGTGGGGGCAAGAAGAACCTTGAAAAGCTTCACAGCCAAGGTAAACTCTCGGCTCGTGAGCGGATTGATTACCTTTTAGACAATGACAAACCTCAGATTGAAATAGGTGCTTTTGCCGGCGAAGGAATGTATGCCGAACACGGTGGTTGCCCTTCGGCTGGTGTGGTGGTAGTGATAGGTTACGTGGCTGGCAAACAGTGCATAGTAGTAGCCAATGACGCTACCGTAAAGGCGGGAGCTTGGTTTCCGATTACTGCTAAAAAGAACCTTCGCGCTCAAGAAATAGCGATGGAAAACCGCTTGCCTATTATTTACTTGGTGGATAGTGCAGGGGTGTACTTACCTTTGCAAGACGAGATTTTCCCGGATAAGGAGCACTTTGGTCGTATCTTTCGCAACAATGCTTTGATGAGTAGTATGGGCATTACTCAAATAGCGGTGGTAATGGGTAGCTGTGTGGCGGGAGGTGCTTATTTGCCTATAATGAGCGATGAGGCACTAATAATAGATAAGACAGGTAGTATTTTTTTGGCTGGTAGCTATTTGGTAAAAGCCGCTATAGGTGAAACTATTGATAACGAAACCTTAGGAGGAGCAACAACTCACTGTGAAATCAGTGGGGTAACCGACTATAAGGCGACCGACGATAAAGATGCTCTCGACCGCGTGCGCCGCACAATGGCTAAACTTGCTGATGCCGAAAAAGCAGGTTTTAACCGCATAGAAGCACAAAAACCCCTCAAAGACCCTAAGGAAATTTATGGTATTTTGCCAAAAACGCGTTCTGAACCTTATGATATGAAGGAGATTATTTTGCGATTGGTAGATAATTCGGAGTTTGACGAATATAAAGAAGGCTACGGAAAAACGATTATCACGGGCTATGCGCGTATTGAAGGTTGGGCGGTAGGTATTGTAGCCAACCAACGCAAGGTGGTGAAGACCAAGAAAGGGGAAATGCAGTTTGGGGGGGTCATCTACTCGGATAGTGCCGACAAGGCGACGCGCTTTATCGCCAATTGCAATCAGAAGAAAATACCGCTACTATTTTTGCAAGATGTTACGGGCTTTATGGTGGGCTCCAAATCAGAACACGGGGGGATTATCAAGGACGGGGCTAAACTCGTGAATGCCGTTGCCAACTCGGTAGTGCCTAAGTTTACGGTAGTGTTAGGCAACTCGTACGGGGCAGGCAATTACGCTATGTGTGGCAAGGCTTATGACCCACGCCTGATAGTATCGTGGCACAGTGGCAATATCTCGGTAATGGGAGGTGCTCAAGCTGCAAAAGTGCTCTTACAGATAGAAACCGCTACCCTCAAGAAGAAAGGGGAGAAGCTTACCCCTGAAAAAGAAGAAACGCTTTTCAATCATATTAAAGAGAAGTACGACGAACAGATATCTCCTTATTACGCAGCTGCCCGTCTTTGGACAGATGCCATCATAGATCCTCTTGAAACTCGTAAGTGGATAGCAATGGGGATAGAAGCTGCTAACCAGGCACCTATAGAGCGGGCGTTTAACTTAGGTGTAATACAAGTGTAGAAAGATGAGCAAGAAAAATCCCTTAAAGTACGATACACTTTAAGGGATTTTTCTATTTAATTGTCACTGTCACTTATTTAATCAAATAAAGTGCCTTGGCGAGCGGGATTGACTCTGCCCAAGTGTTTGTAGGCTAAATCGGTTACTTCACGACCGCGAGGGGTACGCACGATAAAACCTTCTTGAATGAGGAAGGGTTCGTACACCTCTTCAATAGTTTCGGCACTTTCGGATACGGCAGTTGCCAAAGTGGTAATCCCCACGGGGCCACCTTTGAATTTATCAATAAGGGTAGAGAGGATTTTGTTGTCCATTTCGTCCAATCCGTGAGCATCAACATTGAGGGCTTTGAGGCCGAAGCGGGTAATAGCGATATCGATATTGCCATTGCCTTTGATTTGAGCAAAGTCGCGGATGCGACGCAAGAGTGCGTTGGCAATACGCGGCGTACCCCTACTGCGACTCGCTAATTCAATAGCGGCTTCCATAGAAATGGGCACTTTGAGGATAGAGGCACTGCGCTGGACAATATCAGCTAAAAGCTCAGTGGAATAGTACTGCAATCTACTTTGTATACCGAAACGCGCGCGCATAGGAGCTGTGAGTAGCCCTGAACGGGTGGTTGCCCCAATGAGCGTAAACGGATTGAGGTTGATTTGCACGGTGCGCGCATTAGGCCCCGATTCAATCATTATATCAATCTTGTAGTCCTCCATCGCTGAATAGAGATACTCTTCGACTACGGGGCTCAAACGGTGTATTTCGTCGATAAAAAGCACATCGCGCTCCTGCAGATTGGTGAGCAAGCCCGCTAAATCACCTGGTTTATCCAAAACGGGTCCAGAAGTGATTTTAATGCCTACGCCCAATTCATTGGCCAAAATATGAGCAAGGGTCGTTTTTCCAAGACCGGGAGGGCCGTGGAAGAGCGTATGGTCAAGGGCTTCGTGGCGCATATTGGCCGCTTTGACGAACACTTTTAGGTTCTCAAGCACGGCTTCTTGTCCCGCGAAGTCATCGAATGACAAAGGGCGCAGTGCTCTTTCAATATCAAGCTCCTGCGCCGAGTAGTTTTCTTTATTTGGGTCTAAATTCTTGTTCAAGTTTTTAGGTGTTAGGTCTTAGGTTTTAGGGGTTAGCCTTATTATCTCATATTACGCAAATTGATCACTTCTTGCTGGGTGAGGCGGCGCCAGTGGCCACGAGGCAAATCTTTTTTAGTAAGACCTGCGAATACTACGCGGTCAAGCTTTTCAACCTCATAGCCCAAGTGTTCAAAAATACGGCGCACAATGCGATTGCGACCACTGTGGATTTTGATACCTATTTCATTTTTAGGTTTATCATTCACATAGCTGATTTCATCTACCTCAATGAGACCATCTTCTAACTCTAAACCCTCTTGGATTTTCATAAAATCCTTGTAGTCGAGTTTGCGATCGAGGATGACGTGGTATATTTTGCGCACGCCGTGAGTAGGGTGGGTGAGTTTCTTGGTGAGTTCGCCGTCATTGGTGAGCAACAACAGTCCTGTAGTAGCTCTATCCAAACGACCAACAGGCAAGATGCGCGCATTGGTAGCGTTGGCCACCAAATCCATTACAGTTTTGCGACCTTTCTCATCGTTGGTCGTGGTGATAAAGCCTTTAGGTTTGTTGAGCAAGATGTATTCTTTCTTTTCAGAGGAGAGCAATTTCCCGTCAAAGCGCACCTCATCAGTAGGTTTTACACGATAGCCGAGGGTAGTCATTACTTCGCCGTTCACGGTTACGTTGCCCGCTGAGATATACATATCGGCATTGCGGCGCGAACAGATACCTGCATCGGCGATGAACTTGTTCAAGCGCACTTCGGCAGGAGGTGCAGTGGGGTAATCAATAGGGGTGTCGTTAAAAGGTTTGTTGTAATAAGGCTTCTTGTTAAAAGGTTTTTTGTAGCCTTCATTGCGGTTATAGCCTTCGTTACGATTATAGTTATTAGGTTTGCTATAGCCGTCGTTCTTTTTGAAATTAGGATTGTAGGATTTTCTGCCTTCGGCGTTATAACCATTATTATCCTTGTTGTTATAACGATTATTACCGTTATTGTTATAACGATTGCTGCTATTGCTATTGTCATAGCGGTTGTTGTTTCTTTCAGAATTGTTGTAATTACGGTTTTCGTTATTTTGTTCGTAAGATTTTTTTTGATACGAACTATTGCCGTTGTTGCGGTTGTTACCGCTGTTGTAAGAAGAATTGTAAGGCTTTCTCTCTGAATTCCCATTAGAGGAGTAGCTATTCTTCTTGTAGTTGTTGTTAAATTTTTTGTTTTCCATATAAATTAAATTCTCTCTATTAATTGACTTTGTCAAAGTTTGAGACTTTGACAAAGTTTAAGCTAAGGCTTCGGAGCCTCCTACGATTTCAATGATTTCACCTGTAATGGTAGCTTGGCGGGCTTTGTTGTAGGTGAGGATAAGCTCATTTTTAAGGTCTTGAGCATTGTCGGTAGCTTTGTGCATAGCCGTCATACGAGCACCGTGTTCGGCAGCTACTGAGTCGCGTAAGGCTTTGAACAATTGTGTTTTAAGCGAACGCGGGATGAGTTCTTCTACAATCTCTTGTTTAGAAGGTTCATAGATATAATCAGTGTGTAGCTTCTCAGTTTTAGTAGATGCTACCGGCTGGATAGGCAAAAAAGTTTCCTCAGTAAGAATTTGGGTAGCGGCATTTTTAAAGCTGTTGTACACCAGCACTATTTGGTCGTATTGCCCCGATGTGTAAAGCGTCATCAGTTCTTCAGCCAAAGTAGCTGCAGAGGCAAAGGTAAGATGGTCAAAAATCTCATAGTTATGAGCCATCACCTTATCGTATTTTTTGAGCACATCATTGCCTTTTTTGCCGATGGTATAGAGTTGTACACTTGCGCCTTTGTAGGTAGTTTGTTCCAATTCCAAAGTTTTTTTAATTACATTGGCATTGAATGCTCCGCACAAGCCTCTATTGGAGGTAATGGGCACTAAAAGCACGTTCTTAGTGGAGCCTTTGCGAGGATTGTACACATTTTCACTACCTAAGGCAGCACTGAGGTGCTCCAGTAATTGCTGAAGTTTATAAGCATAAGGTTTCATCGCAACTATAGCATCTTGTGCTTTCTTTAGTTTAGCTGCCGATACCATCTTCATTGCTGAGGTGATTTGCATCGTTGAGCTTACTGATGAAATTCTGCTTCGTATTTCTTTTAAATTTGCCATTTTATCAATTAACAATTTACAATTAGCAATTAACAATTGCTGTGATGTAATGTAGTTTTTTGCGATACAAACTTTGTCAAAGTCTTAAACTTTGACAAAGTCTATTATGCTTCTGTTAGTTATATGCTTTGAGGGTTTCTGTATTAAAAAGAATACCTTTTATAAACATCTATGTCTTCTATCTTCCTTAATGAAGGTGATTTGCTATGGAATAGCTGAGAGGTTAGAATAATCAAATCATCTAAATCAAAACCTTGGATAGTACGCCCTAAAAGGAAAGAGATGGTGTATTCTTGCCAGTCTTTGCCTTGCTCTTTTGCTTTTTCTGATACTTTTTGCAATACTTCCCACATTTCAGCTTCGGTGAGGTACTGGCACCAATAGCACCATTTAGCTAATGAAGCTGCTCTGCACAAATCCCACGCATAAGCGGATTTTACTCCTGCGACTTGTGCTACATCTATACCCAATCCTTTAGCTATCTGTTTCTGTATTTTGCTAAGTTCAGGTGAGGTTTGGGTTAGCAAAGGGCGGAACTGCAACGAACGCTTTTGGGCTAATAGGTCATTTAGGGTTTCCTTAGCGGTTGCACTATCGGTTACTTCCCACTGCTGGCGTAGCCCCTGTTTATGAACATCTAATATTTCAGTAGGTATTAGGTTTGTTAGGTTTTCACCACGGTAATAAGTGAGTATTGCTCCAAAGGTGAGCAATCGCTTTTGTTCATCTGTTAAAGGATTCTGATTGATGTGCCCTATTTGCCCTTGCAAACGCTTTTTAGCGTAGGCATTAGTTACAAAAAATTGTAGCCCAACCAAAAGGACTATTCCAATAATTACATATATGTAAATAGGAGACATAAGAATAAATACTTAAAAGGTTATTTCGCGTATTTCTCGCTCAAGTCTTTTGCTACTTGTTCCAAAGTATTGGTAATTTCATCGGTAAGTTTGCCTGCTTTAAGCTGGTCTAACACATCGCGGTGTGATACGTTGAGGAACTCTAAGTACTCTTGTTCAAACTCTTTTACTCTATTTACAGGCACTTGGCGCAATAAGTTTTTAGAACCCGCGTAGATGATAGCGATTTGATTTTCTACAGGGTAAGGGTCGTTTTGTGGTTGTTTAAGGATTTCCACATTGCGTTTCCCTTTTTCAATAACCCCCATAGTAGCGGCATCAAGGTCGGAACCAAATTTAGCAAAGGCTTCCAACTCGCGGTATTGCGCTTGGTCTAACTTCAGTGTACCGGCTACTTTTTTCATTGATTTAATCTGAGCCGAACCACCCACACGCGATACCGAAATACCCACGTTAATTGCAGGGCGAACCCCAGAGTTAAAGAGGTCGGACTCCAAGAATATTTGTCCGTCGGTAATAGAAATCACGTTAGTAGGGATATAAGCCGATACGTCGCCTGCTTGTGTTTCGATGATAGGTAAGGCAGTGAGCGATCCTCCACCTTTTACAAGAGGCGCAATACTTTCAGGCAAGTCGTTCATCTGGCGTGCAATAGTGTCATCGCCAATTACTTTGGCAGCACGCTCTAAGAGGCGAGAGTGCAAGTAGAACACGTCGCCAGGGTAAGCCTCACGTCCAGGTGGGCGACGTAACAACAATGACACCTCACGGTAAGCTACCGCTTGTTTAGAAAGGTCGTCGTAAATAATGAGTGCAGGGCGACCTGTATCGCGGAAGTACTCGCCAATAGCAGCCCCCGCAAAAGGGGCATACACCTGCATAGGAGCAGGGTCGGAGGCATTAGCGGCTACAATGGTAGTATAAGCCAAAGCCCCTGCATCTTCTAAGGTTTTAGTGATTCCTGCTACGGTAGAAGCTTTCTGACCGATAGCTACATAAATACAGTACACAGGTTTACCCGCATCGTAAAACTCTTTTTGGTTCAAAATGGTATCGATACATACCGTAGTTTTACCAGTTTGGCGGTCGCCGATGACCAACTCACGTTGTCCACGACCAATAGGAATCATCGCGTCAATGGCTTTGATACCCGTTTGTAGTGGTTCATTCACTGGCTGACGGAAGATAACCCCAGGAGCTTTGCGTTCCAAAGGCATTTCGTACAGTTGCCCTGTAATAGGACCTTTACCATCGATAGGTTGCCCTAAGGTGTTCACCACACGCCCTACGATGCCCTCGCCTACATTAATAGAAGCGATGAGCCCTGTGCGTTTGATAGTATCACCTTCTTTAATATCAGTAGACGGACCGAGGAGGGTAACCCCTACGTTATCTTCCTCAAGATTGAGGACGATGCCTTGCAGTCCGTTATCAAATTTTACTAATTCGCCGTACTGCGCATTCGATAGGCCGAAGATACGCGCAATACCGTCGCCCACTTGCAATACGGTACCAACTTCTTCGAGAGAAGCATTGGCATCGAAGTGAGCTAATTGTTCTTTTAAAATTGCTGAAATTTCAGCGGCTTTTATTTCTGCCATTTTTTCAGTTTTAATTTCTCAGTTGTTAGTTTTTAAGTGCTGTTTTTTTCTTATCTAAAGAAATAATTTTTCTTGAAACTCTTGTTGTAAGCGGTTGAGTTTGTACGCTACACTGGCGTTGTACTGTACATCGCCTATGCGGAGGATAAAGCCCCCGATGATATTCTTATCTACCTTGTTCTCAAGGGTGATATTGTTGTTCTTCGTAAGGGAGATTACCTTTTGCAACATCTCACGCTGGGTAGTTTCGTTCAGCGGTGTAGCGGTTGTTACTACTGCCGTTTGGTAGTTTTTATAGATGTTATACTGTACTACAAACTTTTCAGCTACTACCCCAAGTATAGGCAAGCGTCCGTTTTTGATTAGCAAGTCAAACAAACGCTTTGTTTCAGGGGTAACCATCGTAAAGATTTTGGCAAGTACATTCTTTTTCACTACCGTTTTTACGATAGGCGAAATGAGCATACGTTCCAAATTCTTATTAGCTTTTATAGTTTTGTCAATCAAGGTCATATCGGTATATACAGCCTCTAAAGCGTTTTGCTGTAGGGCGTATTCCAAAAGAGCCTTGGCATATCTGTTTGCTACTCTCAATCCGTACATAAATTAAGTTAGTTTAAGGTAACCTCTTTTAGATAATCATTGATAAGAGCGTGCTGTTTTTTCTCGTCGGAGAGTTCGCTCATCATCACCTTTTGCGCCATTTCAATAGAAAGCGCTGCTACTTGGTCTTTGAGTTGTGCTAAAGCCACTTTCTTCTCGCTATCGATGGCTTGTTGCGCTTGTTGAATCAGCTTAGCTCCTTCGCGCTGAGCTTCTTCTTTAGCTTCAGTTACCATTTTATCTTTGATATCTCTTGCTTCTTTGAGGATAACATCTCTTTCGGCACGAGCCTCAGCGAGCAATCGCTCATTATCAGCTTTGAGGTTTGCCATTTGTTTTTGGGCTTCTTCAGCTGCTTCCAAAGCGTTGTTAATAGATGCTTCGCGCTCTTTCACTGCCTTCATTATAGGCTTCCAAGCGTACTTTGCTAAGATGAAAAGCAAGATGAGAAATATAAGAGTATTCCAGAATAGTAAACTTTCGGGGTGTGCTAAATTCATTTGTTTAGTATTTAGTTATTTAGTCATTTGAGTAGAGGCGAATTGCAATTCGTCCATTTGTAAAACCGTTGTGTAACCAACCGTTACACAACGGTTAATTGTTTTATTTTGCAATGAGAGCAACTACCACAGCAAAAAGGGCAACCCCTTCAATCAGTGCCGCAGCAATAATCATTACAGTTTGAATTTTTGAAGACACTTCGGGTTGGCGTGCTACTCCTTCAACGGCAGATGCACCAATTTTACCAATACCGATTCCGGCTCCAATGGCTGCTAATCCAGCCCCAATTCCAGCTAAAACCATATATATATATAAATTTAAGTTACTTATTTTAGGAAATAGAAAATAGAAATTAGAAAATACTCTATATCCTATTCGTTATCTTATTAACCATTAACCACTAATCATTGTTTAGTGTTCTTCTTCTACGGCTTGTCCAATAAACAAGGCTGAGAGCAATGTGAATACATAAGCCTGTAATACTGCTACTAATAGTTCCAAAATACTGATGAACAACGTGAAAAGTATCGATACAGGCGAGATATACACAGTACCGAAGATGAAAATGAGTGAAATTAAACTCAGTACGATGATGTGTCCTGCCGTCATATTGGCAAACAAACGTATCATCAACGCAAAAGGCTTAGTGAAAACACTCAGCACTTCAATAGGAATCATAATAGGTAATATCCACTTAGGAACTCCTGGAGGTGCAAAAATATGCTTCCAATAGTGTCTGTTACTGCTAAATAAAGTGAGAATAAGTGTAAAAATAGCCAACATACCTGTGAAAAGAATATTGTTGGTCACCGTGCCTGCAAAGGGGAAAAAGGGAATGAGACCAAAGAGGTTACCTATCCAGATTAAGAAAAATACTGTAAGTAAATAAGGCATATATCTATTGTAGTACTTTTCACCTATGTTAGGGATAGCAATCTCATCGCGTACAAAAAGCACGATAGGCTCTAAAAGCCCCGTGAGACCTTTAGGCGCCTTGGGGTTCTTTTTGTAAGAACGTGCCATAGCCGTAAAAATAAGCACCATTAATACCGATACTAACAGTAATGAAAATACATTCTTAGTGATAGAAAAGTTCAGCGGACGCGCATTAGTTACTTCTCCTTTGTCGTTGAAAGTAAGAGGTGTATCGGTATTCGCGTAGTAGATATCCTCCTTGTAGCGTACAAATCGCTGTCCGTTTTTCTCAACCACTACCGTACCTTTGTTGTCGTGATGAAAGGCACTTGATAAGAAAGTTATAAGTCCGTTGTCTGTATAAAGAATGATAGGCAAAGGTAACGAATAAGCGTGCCCTTTATAGTCAAACAAGTGAAAATCGTGTGAATCGTTGATGTGTTCATCAATCAAATCGTTGATTTGGAATGGTTCACCTCCCTCATCCTCAGTAGCAAAAACTTGTAGAGGAATAAGTGAGGTTATCAATAAAGTGATATATAGAATATAATTCTTTACTCTCATTACTTGTTTTATTTTTATTCGTGCAAAAGTAGGAGTTTTTATTTAAGTGACGAAATTTTTTAACACATTTTTTCACTTAAAAATATTTAAGTAACTGATATTTAATCATTAGAAAGCCTAACTCCTAACGCCTAATTCCTATTGCTACAAAATGCTATACACAGGGTGTCCTTTCAGTTTTTCACGTCCGTTGAGAAAGTGAAGCTCCATCAAAAAATCTAATTGCACAATCTCACCCCCCAGGCGTTCTACAAGTTTTACTACAGCTTCTGCCGTACCTCCTGTAGCCAAAATATCGTCGTGAATAAGGATTCTTTCACCTTTCACAATCGCATCTTCGTGAATTTCCAATACGTCCTGTCCGTACTCCAAATCATAGGTTTGCGAAAGTGTTTTATAAGGTAGTTTACCTTTTTTGCGCACCGGCACAAAACCAGCACCCAAGCGTTGTGCGAGGAGCATTCCAAAGAAGAAACCCCTACTTTCCATTCCCACCACTTTGTCAATTTTCTGTCCGTGCAAGTTCTCCACGAATAGGTCTATCACATATTGCACCCCTTGTACGTCCATTAGCAGAGGGGTAATATCTTTAAAGATAATCCCTTCTTTAGGAAAATCCTTAATGTCGCGAATTTTACTCTGAATATATTCTTTTTTGTCCATTTTTTTCTTGTTACCTTTTATCTGTTATCTCTGGGTTAAACACTTCTGCCAGCATACATCTGGCACTGCCACCCCCGCAAGTCTCAATAGTTCCTAACGGACTGTGGATAATGTGCGTATATTTTTCAATAGTTTGTCGTTGTTGTGGGGTAAGAGCATTGTAGGCGGTATCGCTCATCACCAAATAAGTGCTATCCTTACCCTGTACTTGTAGCATATTGCCCGCATATTGTTCCATCTGTTGGGGGGTGATACTAATAATTTCTTTCTTATCCTCTTTCAGGTGATTCAGCACATTCTTGCGCTCGCTCTTATCAGTGATAGCGTCCAAGCATACTACTGTAAAATCTTCGCCTAAAGCCATCATTACATTGGTGTGATAGATGGGTACTTGCTTCCCATCTACCTTTTGGTAAGCCTTGAAAATTACAGGCGTATACTCAAAATCTTCACAGAACTCAATAAAAAGTTCCTCATCAGCACGGGGCGAAAGCGCACAATAAGCCTTGCGGTTCATGCGGTCAAGCACCATAGCGCCCGTACCCTCCAAAAAAATGTTTTCTTTCTCAGCTTCCGTATAGTCATACACGTTCTCAATGTCAAAACCTTCAGCTTCTACCTTGTCTAAAATATCCTCGCGGCGCTCTCTACGGCGGTTCTCAGCAAACATAGGGTAAATAGCCACGTCCCTGTTTTGGTGAAAGGTAATCCAGTTATTCGGAAAAACCGAATCTGGAGTGTTTTGCTCATAAACATCATCTACAGCAATCACTTTCACCCCCACGGCACGCAGTTTGTCAGCAAAAGCATCGAACTCCTGTTGTGCTTGTCGGTTGATTTCCTCATTCTTCAAATCCATTTCCTCTTGGAAATAGTTATTCACAACGGTCTCTTCGTTCATACGGAAACGCACAGGGCGCACCATTAGTACGGTATTGGTAATTTGTTTTTTCATTAGTAAACAGTGGTTAGCACTCAAAGCGACAAAAGTACAAAATAATCAGCAATTAGCAATGAAGTAATAAAAATTATTTTTTTAAGAATCCTAAAATCTAAAAATTATTTACCTCCATTTTATCTCCGCCTTATCTTCTTCTTACCATCGTCATTTCTTTATCTGCCCGTGAGGCTCGCACCGTCTTTGCGTCGCTACAATTCCCCCTTTGGAGGGGGGTAGGGGGAGGTTTTATTCATCATTCGTTCGTCAAACGTTCATTTATTTATTATTAATCTGCCTGTCGTGCTACGACTATTTATTATTTATCTGCCTGTCGTGCTACGACCACTAGCCCGTGTGGCTCACACCTGCCCGTGGGGCTCGCACCGTCTTTGCGTCGCTACAGTTCCCCCTTTGGAGGGGGTTAGGGGGAGGTTTTGTTCATTTATTTATTATTAATCTGCCTGTCGTGCTACGACTATTTATTATTTATTAGCCCGTGTGGCTCACAACCTGCCCGTGCAACTCGCACCGCTACAACTCCCCCTTACCACTTCCACACTCTTTGCCAAAGTCCCAAACTTTGGTAAAGTCGAAAGTCTTAGTCACTTTTTACTCTTCATCCAATTAACACTTTTTAACTCTCTAATCTTTTACTTTTAACTATTCATTATCAACTACTTAAATAGCCTTTGTATAACAATCGTCCAAGATTCGTATAAGGTTCGTATAAGCTTTGTATAAGCTAAACATATCTTTCTCCCATCTCTAACATACTTTCAGAAAAATTCTAAATCTTTCTAATTTTAGCGTTATTGTTATTATTGACATTATTGGCATTGTGGTATTAATTCGGTATTATTGGCGTAAACTTGAAGTTTACATTAATTTTTGTATTTCAGTTTTTTTATATTATCTTTGTCCCGAAAAACACACCCTCTCTTCTATGAGATTATTATATTATCTTTTCAAGAGAGTATAATCACTTAAATTATGTCATTAATCAAATCAATCTCAGGTATTCGCGGTACTATTGGGGGAGTACCCGATGAAAATCTAACCCCCATCGATGCCGTGAAATTCGCTACTGCTTATGGTACGTGGCTCAAAGAAAACCTCAACAAAACAAATATAAAAGTAGTTGTAGGCAGAGATGCACGTATTTCAGGCGAAATGATACAAAACTTAGTGCAATACACCCTCGTAGGATTAGGTATTGATGTGGTAGATATTGGGCTGAGTACCACTCCCACCGTTGAAGTAGCCGTTACAATGGAAAAAGCCGATGGCGGAATTATTCTCACTGCAAGTCATAATCCTAAACAGTGGAACGCCTTAAAACTGCTTAATAACCAAGGCGAATTTCTCAGTGCTAAAGAGGGAGAAAGAATCCTAACTATCGCTCAAGAAAACAAGATTGTTTTTGCTGAAGTAGAGGATTTAGGACACATTTCTCACGACAATACCTATATCCAAAAACATATCGATGCAGTCTTAGGCTTGCTCTCTCCCGCTACCATCGAAGCCATACGCAATTGCAAATTTAAAGTGGTAGTTGATGCAGTAAACTCTACAGGAGGTATTGCTATTCCTAAATTGTTAGAACATTTTGGCGTAGAAGTAGTGCGTTTGTATTGCGAACCAAACGGACACTTTCCTCATAACCCCGAACCTTTAAAAGAACATCTGGGAGACATCTGCAAAAAAGTAGTTCAAGAAAAAGCTGATTTTGGCATTGTAGTAGACCCCGATGTAGATAGATTAGCGTTTATTACAGAAGAAGGTGAAATGTTCGGCGAAGAATATACGTTAGTAGCTTGCGCCGATTATATTTTAGGAAAAACCAAAGGAAATGTAGTCTCTAACCTCTCTTCTTCACGCGCCTTGCGAGATATAGCCGAGAAACACGGAGTGCAGTATGCCGCAGGAGCTGTAGGTGAGGTAAACGTAGTGGCTAAAATGAAGGAAGTACACGCCATCATAGGCGGTGAAGGCAACGGAGGCATTATCTATCCTAAACTGCACTATGGTCGTGACGCTTTGGTAGGTGTAGCACTATTCCTTTCTTTACTTGCTGAAAGAAAATGCAGTGTAAAGACCTTGCGCGATAGTTATCCTGCTTATTATATGAGTAAGAACAAAATACAACTTACCAAAGAAATAAACCCCGATAGTATCCTGCGTGAAATGCAGAAGAAATATGCTCACGAGCAAGTCAATACTATCGATGGCTTAAAGATTGATTTTCCTCAAAGCTGGGTACACTTGCGAAAATCTAATACTGAACCTATCATTCGCATTTACACTGAAGCTAAAAGCCAAGCCCAAGCCGATGAACTCGCATTGCGCTTCATTGAAGAAATGAAAGCTATTGCTTTTGTGAAGTAACTGATTTATGATTCATTAATAATTTAAAATCCCTGTAAAGCTAATGGCTTTACAGGGATTTTCTATATTCTTATTTCTACTTTTTTAAAGCTCAAGGGCTTGTTTAGGGTTGCCGTTCATCAAAATTTCTACAGGATTTTCAAGAGCTTCTTTCACGGCTACTAAAAATCCCACTGACTCACGTCCGTCAATAATGCGGTGGTCATACGATAAGGCGACATACATCACTGGGGCAATCACGATTTGACCGTTGCGCACGATAGGTCTATCCACGATGTTGTGCATTCCCAAAATCCCTGATTGTGGTGGATTGATAATAGGGGTAGAGAGCATAGAGCCAAATACACCACCATTAGTAATGGTAAAAGTACCGCCTGTCATTTCATCAACGGTAATTTGTCCGTCGCGAGCACGAGTAGCCAAGCGTTTTACTTCAGCTTCTACACCTCGGAAAGAAAGGTTTTCGGCATTGCGAATCACAGGTACCATTAAGCCCTTAGGACCTGAAACGGCTATAGAGATATCACAGAAATCATACGTTACTTTCTCTTGTCCATCAATCATCGAATTAACATCGGGGAAGAGTTTAAGGGCACGCACGACAGCTAAAGTAAAGAACGACATAAAGCCGAGACTCACATTGTGGTGCTCTTTGAAAGCATCTTTATACTGAGCCCGGAGCTCATAAATAGCCGTCATATCCACCTCGTTAAAGGTAGTGAGCATCGCAGTTTCATTTTTAGCACTTACCAAGCGTTCGGCTACCTTGCGGCGCAGCATACTCATTTTAGTGCGCACTTCTTTGCGCACACCACCCGTAGGGGTACCCATCGAAGGTTTAGAAGCTTTAAGTGCATCATCTTTAGTGATACGACCGCCTTTACCTGTGCCCACTACTGCTGATGCTGGTATTTCGCGTTCAGCTAAAATCTTGCGAGCAGCAGGGCTTGGTATTTGTACGGCAGGTTTAGTAGGCTCTACGGGTTTAGGAGCTTCTGTTTTAGTAACTGGCACTTCAGTTTTAGGTGCTTCTTGTTTAACTGTTGTTGCAGGAACATTTCCCACTGGAGCTTGAGCACTCGTATCAATGAGGCATACTACTTGTCCTACTTTCACGGCTTCGCCTTCCTCTGCTTGCAGTGTGATGACTCCGCTCGCTTCAGCAGGGAGTTCAAGAGTTGCCTTATCAGAATCTACTTCAGCAACAGCTTGGTCTTTGGTTACGTAATCACCCGTTTTCACAAGCCAACGAGCAATTTCTACTTCGGTAATAGACTCCCCAGGTGAGGGGACTTTCATTTCTAACATATCGTTTAGTTATTTCGTTGTTAAAAGGTTTTTCAATTTTGCTAAGAAGCCTTTACGTTCTTGCTTGTCGTTTTGCAAGAGTGCTTCAAGTTCTTTACGGTTGAGTTGTAGGAGCATATAATGTCCGTCAAGCTTTTGTATTTTATCTTCAGGTAAACGGTTTAAAAACGTTTGGTAATCAAGTCCATCGAGCACTTCATAGGCATCGGGGTCGTTTTCATCGCCGTTAATCACTACTAAACTAATGCGCCATAGTTTTATATCATCTTGATTGAGGTCTATTTGAGAAAAGTCTATAAAAGGTGGATATTCATAAGGTAGGATAGTAGGGACACCTTCTGTAAGTGCATAAGCTCCCATCACCTCTCCTTTATCATTTCTAAAAAACTGCTGACGAGCAATATATGCATCAGGGTACTGATACAATTGTTTTTCTACGAGCTCGCTAAAAGCTTTTATTTTATCTTCTTTTGTGAGTATTTCTTGAATCATTTCAGGCGATAAACAAACCGGGCGATACACTGTAAAAATATAAGCACCTTCAGTAGTATCTTTATAAGCTCTCACTCCAAATTCTATATCTCCTTTATAGTTATAGTTGATATCATTGGGCTCATAGACCTCTCCTTCTTCATCAACTACTTTGCTACCCAATGCGGTGGCTACTTTTCCGATGAACTCTATAGCTCCCAACCAATCGGCTTCAGTACTGGGGGTAAAGATACGCACACCATAGTCTTGTGTCTCAGTGTCGTAAGATACCTCAAAACCTCGACCGCTAATGCCTTCTTGTCCCATAATCATATAGCCCCACTCACTGATAGGGGTGTTCATCACTTGGTGGTAACGTTCATCGTCTTCAGTGAGGTTGTACTGCACGAAGCCTTTACTTTGAAGGTCAAGCAACTGCTGAGGAGACATTACCTCAGGGGCTTGGGTATTTTTGATATAGAAAGTACGGCTCATATTCTTTTAAGGTTTAGGTTCGTAAGGTGGTATATCTAATTTTTCAGGTTTTTCACCTTTTAACGCAACTAAAACTACTCCGTTTTTAGCTTTATCGCCGTATTTTT
This sequence comes from Capnocytophaga sp. HP1101, assembly GCF_054772415.1. Classification (NCBI taxonomy): domain Bacteria; kingdom Pseudomonadati; phylum Bacteroidota; class Flavobacteriia; order Flavobacteriales; family Flavobacteriaceae; genus Capnocytophaga; species Capnocytophaga sp. HP1101. The sequence goes on along the minus strand of NZ_BPUU01000007.1, from coordinate 102,873 downwards.
CAGTAGCTTTTTTGTCTTTTAATACTGTGATACTCTCAACTCTCTCAGGGTTGATATTGCTGATAAATAGTTTTCCAGCTTCAGGATTTGAAAACTCTACTTCATCAACGATAACTAAAGGAAAGTCCTTGTTAGTAAGTTTTATCCCTGATAGGTTACCTTTTTTAGGTTTTTCTTCAGCTTTTTTTAAAGTAATAACAACTACTCCATTTTGAGCTTGTTGACTACATAAACCTATGGCAGAGGTACCTTTAAGTACATTGATACTCTCAATGTCATTAGGTTCAATTGTGCTTAAAAAAGTACTACCTACCTTGCTATTGTCTATCAAAACGCCATTCACTACGAACAAGGGTGAATTTTGATCTTGTGATACAGTTTCGGTAACTGTTTTTTGTGCGTATAGTGAGGCAGTAGCTATCAGCAATAATAATGTAATGATTCTTTTCATAGCTATTAAATATTAAGAATTAATTATTCAAATACTGCGGCGATGGCTTGGCTGTGGCGTTTGCGGTCGCGGGTATGGCTTCCTGAGGCCGGTGCGGCATAGGCGGGTGTGCCTACGTAGCGGAATGGAACGAGGTTAAAATTCATTAGCATATAGCCATAAGCACCCATATTTTTAGGTTCTTCTTGCGCCCAGATAAAATCTTTAGCGTGTTTATACTTTTTAAGTACGGCTTTGAGTTGTTCTACTGGCAATGGGAACAACTGCTCAATACGCACTAAAGCGACGTCGTCACGACCTAATTTTTCACGTTCGGCATATAGGTCGTAGTAATAACGACCTGAGCAGAAGACTACACGTTTTACTTTTGCTGCCTTGGCGATAGGGTCGTCCAGTACTTCTTGGAACTGACCAGTAGCCAAATCCTCAACGGTTGAAATCACTTGCGGGTGACGCAATAAGCTCTTAGGGGTAAAGACCACCAACGGCTTGCGGAAATCAGCTTTCATTTGACGGCGCAAGAGATGGAAGAAGTTAGCTGGAGTGGTACAGTTGGTTACATACATATTATTCTCGGCGCAGAGTTGCAAATAGCGCTCCACACGTGCTGAGGAGTGCTCTGCCCCTTGACCTTCATAACCGTGAGGCAACAACATCACTAAGCCGTCTTGCACCTTCCATTTATCTTCGCCACAGCAGATATATTGGTCAATCATTATTTGGGCACCATTGGAGAAATCGCCGAACTGGGCTTCCCAAATAGTAAGGGTGCGCGGACTTGCCATTGCATAGCCGTACTCATAGCCCAAGACTCCATATTCGGATAACAGCGAATTGTAGATATGGAAAGTACCTGTTGCCAATTGTTTGGCTTTGAGGTCTTGCAAGAAGCATATTTCTTCTTCGGTATCTTCTGTTTTGAGGACGGCGTGACGATGCGAGAATGTACCGCGTTGCACATCTTCACCTGTGATACGTACATCGAAGCCCTCAGTAAGGAGTGAACCATACGCCAAGAGTTCCGCCATTCCCCAATCAATATGATTGTGAGCATAACCCTCTTTACGGTCGGTTACAATTTTTTTCACCTTATTAATAAAGGATTTGCCGTTGGGTAATTCAGTAAGTACAGTTGCTATTTGGTTGAGTTTTTCTTTAGGGAAAGTTGTATTCACCTTTTTGAGCATTTGTGAGGCAGAAGCGATTTCAAATCCCTGCCATTCGGTTTGCATAAAAGGTTTCAATATAGTAAGTGGTTCTTTGCGCGACGCTTCGAGGTCGGCATCGAGTTTAGCTTTATAAGTATTCTCTATTTCGGTAACATAGGTTTGCTGAGCAATCCCTTCGGCAATTAGTTTTTGTGCGTAGATATGGAAAGGATTGTCGTGTTTGCCGATGATTTTGTATAACAGTGGTTGGGTAAAACGCGGTTCATCGCCCTCATTATGTCCGTATTTACGATAACCAAAGAGGTTGATATACACATCTTTGCCAAAAGCTTGGCGGTAATCGACCGCTAAGATAAAGGCGTGTACGACCGCCTCGGCATCATCAGCATTTACGTGCAACACGGGCGAATCGTTCATTTTGGCAATATCGGTGCAGTAGAGCGACGAACGAGAGTCGGCAAAATTGGCAGTAAAGCCTACTTGGTTGTTAATCACAATATGCACGGTACCGCCATTGGTAAAGCCACGCAATCCGCACATCTGTATCGTTTCGTACACAATGCCCTGCCCTGATACTGCGGCATCGCCGTGAATGACGATAGGCAGTGCTTGACGAATATTGCCTTGGCAATAACGGTCTTGCTTGGCACGAGTGATACCTCCTACCACGGCATTTACTGCTTCGAGGTGTGAAGGGTTAGGCACGAGGTTCATATCGACGGTTTTATTAGTACGGGTGGTACGATTAGTAGAGATACCCAAGTGGTATTTTACATCGCCGTCGAACCAATCGTCCATTTCGTAATCTTTACCGTCGAACTCTGAGAAGATATCTTGAGGATTCTTACCGAAGACATTTGCCAGTACATTGAGGCGACCGCGGTGCGCCATACCGAGCACTACGTGTTTCACGCCTTGCTCGGCAGCAACTTCCACCATAAAGTCAAGACCAGCTACGAGTGCATCGTTGCCTTCGAGAGAGAAGCGTTTTTGCCCTACATATTTGGTATGGAGGAAGTTCTCGAAAGAAGTTGCTTCATTAAGTTTATTGAGGATTTGCAGTTTTTCATCTTTAGAAAACTGAGTAGTATTATGGTTTTGTTGTAGTCTTTTAGTGAACCAGTTGCGTTCGTCTACATTACGGATGTACTGATATTCGACGCCTATCGACTTACAGTAAGTAGTTTCAAGTACCTCTACGATGGTGCTGAGAGGGGAGGGGGCTAAGCCCACTTCTTGAGCTGCATCGAAAACCGTATTGAGGTCGGCAGGCGAGAGACCGTAATTTTCGATATCCAGCGTAGGGGTATAAGGCTCGCGTGGACGCAAGGGGTTGATTTGAGCGAATAAATGACCGTAAGTGCGATAGCCATTGATGAGGTTGAGCACGGCACATTCCTTTTTCACTTTATCGGAAAGGGCGGTATTTTCACCAGAGACTACTTGCTGTACCATTACGGGCGCTGCTTCCTCGACAGGAGCGCCATATTGTTCTTGGGCAAAATCGAAGCCTTGAAAGAAAGCGCGCCAGCTGGGTTCTACCGCATCGGGGTTCTCGAGATATTTATCGTATAAATCGCCAAAATAAGCCGTACTTGCGGCATTCAAAAAAGAATACTTATCCATAAATAGCAACTGTTTCGTTTGTTTTTCATTAATGATAGGCAAAAGTAGTATTTTATTTTCAAATAACCATACTTTTTATAAAATATTTTTAAGATAATGCAGTAGTAATTTGGGAATTAGTGAATTAGGAAATGAGCAAATGAGAATTTCAAGAAACTTTCATTTACTATAGGTATTATCTATGGAAAATGGGGTAAAAAGGACTATTTTGAAGGGAGTTTGACCGAAGATAGAGCGAAGCTAAGACGAACCTAAGACGAAGAAAGGACGAAGGAAAGACGAACGATGAACGAAGGAAAGACGAACAAAAGACGAAGGAATGCGGTTAGTAACCTATATATTAGATGCTTATAAAAGCAATTTCTGATAGATAAAATCTATTAACAAATTATTTGGCATTTTTTTTGTAGCTGTGTGTCCTCAAAAGATTTGATTTTTATGAAGAAATACTTTTTTATAGCGCTACTCTGCTGGGGAGGTACTGCTCTTTGGGCACAAAACAGCGAGGAAATAAGCAAAGAACGCGCTGGTTATGAGCAACCGTATCACCCTGAGGAAGATGGTGACGCACGTATTACACAACTGCTAAGGCAAGCTAAAAAAGAACACAAAAAAGTGTTGGTGCAAATTGGTGGCAACTGGTGTGTGTGGTGCTTGCGCTTCAATCATTTGGTGACGACTACCCCTGAACTGAAAAGTATATTGGACAAAAAATACATTTTTTATCACCTTAATTTTTCACCAGAAAACAAGAACGAAAAAGCTTTTAAAAAGTACGGTAACCCAGGTGCACAATACGGTTATCCGGCTTTCTTGATTCTCAATGAAAAAGGAGAGGTGGTTTTCACTCAGAAGAGTGAAGAATTAGAATCGGGGAAGGGATATGACGTAAAGAAAGTAAAGAAATTCTTGCAGGGAAGGTTGTAATTTGGAAATTAGAAAATTAGAGAATTTGTAAATTTGGGAATTAGCAAATTTGTAAATTAACAGATTAGTTATTGGCTAATTTGATTAATAATTTTAATAATTTCGACAGCTTGAGTAGCCGGAACTGGATTGCTACCTTTGCTTGTTAGGGCTTGGTACAAATCTTCATAAAAGTGCCAATAGTTACCGTGCTGAGCGGTGGTGAGTGTGCGCTCATCAAGGGTATGGAGAATCCCATTAGGTTCGGTAACGGTAGGCAACCATTGAGAGGCTGAAGGGATAGCGCCTGCCACTAAGGCGTTTTCTTGAGCGTCGAAGCGCTGTTGAAGGAAGGAACCTTCAGTGCCGTGCAAGATATACTCCCATTGGCGTTCCAGAGCATAGGTAGTAGCTTTAAGGCGCACACGCAGTTGGTTTTCATAAAAGAAAATGAGTTCAAAATAATCGTCGGTTTGAGTACCTTCACGAAGGTAACCCAAATCGGCGTATACGTTTTTGGGAGAGCCAAAAAGCTGGAGGGCTTGGTCGATGAGGTGTGCGCCTAAATCGTAGAGAGTTCCTCCGCCACGTTCAGGAGTTTCCTTATGCGCTTTGGTACTAATTTCATTGCGAAAGCGGTCGAAGCGGATTTCTACTTCTTTGAGTTTGCCCAGCAGACCACTTTTTACTATTTCCTTCACCTTTAAGTAATCGCCATCATAGCGTCTGTTTTGGTAAACTGAAAGTAATTTACCTTGCTTTGTAGCCAACGCACTGAGTTCTTCAGCTTGCTCAGTAGTAACGGTGAAAGGTTTTTCTACCAATACATTTTTATTTGCTAACAAAGCAGCTTTGGCATACTCATAATGGGTTTGCACAGGGGTATTGACGACTACTAAATCTATCGCAGGGTCTTGTAACATCTCGTTTACCGAGCGATAGAGCTTGGCATTGGGGTATAGGGCACGCGAATCAGTACGATGGCGTTCGACTATAGCATAGAGTTGATACTGTGGATGTTGTGCTATGAAAGGAGCGTGGAAAACTCTCCCACTCATACCAAAGCTAGCAAGGGCTACATTTACAGTCATAAGTTAGGTGTTTATAATTCTTTTAGAGAATTGATAATATCTTTCATCTGCTGGTAATTTTTTTCTTTTTTGCTGGCTAAGGTCCACGTAAAGATTTGATAGTAGGTCTTTTTTGTTTCGACAATAGCTACCACATAGAAGACGCCGATACCATTGACGGTTTCGGTAGTTTCAACAACTACGGCAGGATATTTATTAATGGTGGTTTCGGTGATTTGCTTGGCAGTAGGGCGCATCATTTTGGCTTCTGCCCAACCTTTTTTGCAGATGCTAAAATAGTCCTTTAACCCGAAGGATTTAACAAAGGTTTTTTTGTTTTTAATGTGTAAAGAGTCCTTTAACACTTGGTAGAGCACTTCATTGAGTTCCTTTCGGTCTTCATCGATTACAGCGACAAAAAGCTCAGACTTACTGTTGCCATATTGCAGAGAAGCCTCTTCATAAAGATTATTTTGGCTGGTAAGAGAGTTAGGTAGTGTCATTTCGTATCTATCTTCAACTTTCACTACTTGAGTGGTTTCAGAGGAGGTGTCGCTCACTCTACAAGCCGTAGCCAAAAGGAAGACGAAGCCGAAATGCAAGTTACGTTTTAAACGCTTCATCTCTTTCCTAATTTAGTTTTTTCCGCCACAAAAGTATAAATAATTTTTAAACTAATCAACTTTTTAGCAAAAAAATACCGCAAATACTTTTTTTTTAGAAAAAAAAGGTTGAATTTTGTACCCGAAAATACGAGAAGATGCTACCGCTGAAAGACACATTAAAACACAAAGGATTACGCAAGCAATTAGCTGATTTATTGAGAGAAAAAGGTATAAAGGACGAGCGAGTATTGGAAGCTATCCGCACGATACCCCGCCATTTGTTTATGGATAGCAGTTTTGAAGACCACGCTTACCAAGATAAAGCTTTCCCGATTGAGGAGGGGCAAACAATCTCTCAACCTTACACTGTAGCTTTCCAAACAGAATTGCTACAAGTATCGCCACGCCAAAAAGTATTGGAAATAGGCACGGGGAGTGGCTACCAAGCCAGTGTACTGCTTTATTTAGGGGTACAACTTTACACTATTGAGCGCCAACAAAAGCTGTTTAAACAAACGCAAATACTGCTACCCAAACTGATGAATCGCCCTGTGCATATGTACTTTGGCGACGGTTATAAAGGGATTCCTAAGGAAGCGCCTTTTGACCGCATTTTGGTGACGGCAGGCGCACCTTATGTACCCAATGCACTACTTGCACAATTGGCGATAGGAGGGCGCTTGGTGATTCCGATAGGAGACGAGACCCAAACAATGACGGTGTACAAGCGCATATCAGAAAAAGAGTTTCACAAGACCACACACGGGACTTTTCAGTTTGTACCGATGCTGAAAGAGAGAAACTGATGATTAATGATTAATGGTTAATGGTTAATGGTTAATGATGAATAATAGATAATAATTTAATATGAGAACCATTACTTTTGCTTTACTATCGTTGTTGCTGTTTTCGTGTAAGACAGTACAACGCCCTAAAATGACAGCCCCTATGGATGAAGTTGCTATTAAGACTCTTAACGAAGGGACGTACTATGTGTATTCTGAGCCTATGGAGAAGCAAGCACCTTTGTTTTTCCCATTACTGCCTAAAGAATACAAAGAAACGGCACTACCTTTGAGTCGATTTAAACTGCAACTTAAAGCAGATTCGCTTTACGTGAGTTACCAAAAAGTGAAGGATAGCACGACTACAGTTGCAATGGTAGCTGGCTTTAAGGGCAAACAGAAGAAAAACTTTTGGCAACGCTATAATAGGTTTAGAATCTATCCGTTTATTCCTATTTATTTAGGAGTGGATATCGATAGAATACGCATAGCTCCTGATAAAGATGGGAATTTGTTAGTAGAAGTGTATAGAGACCGACAAGGTGCGGTTATGTTTGTACAGTTTTTCAATACTTATTATGATACTTTTGTATTTAAAAGAGAAGAACATAATGAATTATCTAAAGAAACTACAACAGAGTGATGAATTTGAATACTGTGAAGGTGCTACCGCCGAAGAAATTCAAATTGTAGAAACATCTTTAGGGGTATTACTCCCTGAAGTGTATGTAAAGTTCTTGAGCGAATGTGGCTCTTGTAACTTTGGGGATACTTATATCAATGGAGTTTACAAAGAAGATGGAATATTATCATACCCAATAATAGAACTCACAAAACAGTTGAGAGAAGAACTCAACCTCCCCGATGATTTTATCGTACTCAATTACGAAATTGACGAATATCTTATTCTGTACAAAGTCTCAAAAACAGATCGCCTCAACGATTCAAAAGTATATGGTGCTGAAATACATTGTAATAAAGACGGTAATTTTGAAATGAACAAACCTACACTGCTATTCAATTCTTTTAATGAATATTTTGAGGATTTCTTAGAATTAGCAGACTAAAAAAGAGCAAAGCGACTTAACGCTTTGCTCTTTTTCTATAATTGTATACTAAGTAATTCTGCACCGAGTTTATGCAATCCGTCTTGTATTTTTTGACGTTGAGCTGTACGAGGTTTTTTTAGCCCCACAGCGTATTGGTGTATCAATTTCTGATTGATACCTGTGAGTCGTTCAAAGGCGGGGTTGCTTATTATCCCTTTAAAATATTGTAACAGACTTTCAGTGTCATATTTGTAGGTAAGTTGGTAATTGTTATAAGGAAAATTACCGAGTTCTTTTTGCAGAGCAATAGCGTCAAAGATACCGTTTTTAGCCTCTTGAACAGTTTCACCTCCTGCACTTATACCTTCTACATTTTCAGCATAAGCCCAATAAAAATCGTTACTGCGTTCTATAATGATAGTAATGTTTTTCATATTATATAATGTTTTTTAGAATAGTTCCATTTCCTTTTTTACCTTTTTCTCAAGTCCTTTCCCTACCTCTTTACTTCCGTGATATGGTACGGGATAAGTTTTATCACCTTTTTGATAGATATAATGACTTCCAGAAACCCTTATTAGTATCCAATCATTTTCAGTGATAAGCCGATGTAACTCACTTGACTTCATATATTAGTTTAATTGGTTTTTGATGTTGCAAAGGTATATGTTTATATACTTATATCCAAATTTTTGATGAAAATATTTTAAAAAGAAAAGAGCAAAGCACTTTAATGCGCTTTGCTCTTTTTGTTCCTTAAATAAGTTTCTAAGGGTAATGATATAGGAAGTTTACTGTTTGACAAAAGTCATAGTAGAAGTATGTTTATTTCCTTTATCATCTTCTACTGGAGAAGTAAAGGTAAGTTTATTCCCTACTATAGATATTGTAGCAGAACCTCCACTTTTATCTTCCCAGATAATAGATATGGTATTCCCTGAAACCGAATAACTTCCTTTTTGCGTTTCAAGTTCACATTTATAAAGGACTTTATTTATATCATAATATTCACTCGAATCTGTAAAAGTTACTTCTTTCTCAGTAAAAACAAAAGAAGGTTTTACATTACAGTTTTTAAGAGACTTGTCATCTGGTTTATCAAGAGATTTAGGGACTCCATCAATAGTCATACTTTCCCATACCCAAGTACCAATTAAGTTCTTGTTTTGTACACTTCCCCCATTGTCGCTTTTACCACAAGCGATAAAGGTTACTAAAATTACTGCCATAATGGCTACTACCTGTGTAGCAGTGCGAAAGGTTGCCCACGCTACGTTTTTGTTTTTGTTTTTCATTGCTATTGTTACATAAAATTAAGTTTATACCTACTCTGTTCAGGCTTTTCGGTTACCGCCTTTATCGTGTAGGTTTCGCTATAATAAAGCAATAAAAAAACGTGGAAACATTCCTTATTGCTCAATTTCTGAAGCCCGACCAAAGGCTGATGTAAATAAGCAAAAGGAATGCCCACGTAACCGTAGGCATTTCCACTTTTACTTTCCTATTTACATCTAAAAAAATTGGTCGTTTTCAGAAATTAGGAAACTGTAAAGCGAAACGCTATATGTTGTTATGTTTAAATGCTATTTAAGCATTTATGTTTTCAATGAAAATTTTAATACAGAATTAACTTAAATTCAAGACGGAAAGCCGTCTTAGTAATCTATTCGGGTCTTGCTTAGCATTCATTACACCTATGATCCAAACTTTTGAAAGTTCTTCTATCACAAGAAAATAAATACAAAAATGAAATCTTTTAGTAAGACAAACTCTAATTTTTTCAGTTTCTGTTCTAAAAGAATAAGGTCTACTTTTAATATCTTGTATATAGTCGTATATTTCCTCATAGACTTCAAAACCTAAATTTTCTTTGATATTGTTGTAAAAAACAACTATATCTTCCAAGTCTAACTCAGCTTGGTGATGAATCATCAAATTAAAAACCATACTTAGTTCTTAGTCTTCTGTCAAAATCATCAAATGAACCTCCTGCTGTTTCAGGATTTGTCATTATCTCATTGGCTCTTGCTGTAAGCACTTGTAAATACTCATCAGTAGGAGCTCCCTCATCAAAAGCTATATTCTTTTCTTGTAAAAAAGAAGTTAATATAGCTTCTTGTAAATCATCTTTAGGATATACCAATACCATAATAATTTTGTTTTATGCGACAAAAGTATAAAAAAGTTTTATTCCTACAAAGAAAAAGAGTCATTTTAACACAAAAACATTGTTATCAACTTTGCCAAAGTCTCAAACTTTGGCAAAGTAAAAAGCAATGCACATCGCTGTACATTGCTTTTGTGAATTGTCAATTATCAATTGTTAATTGAATAATGCTCTAAGTTCTTTAGCGGTTTCTACCATTGCGTGGAGGGCGGCTTTGGTTTCTGGCCAGTGGCGCGTTTTGAGTCCGCAGTCGGGGTTGACCCATAGTTGCTCTTTAGGCACTACACTGATGGCTTTCTTCATCAAATTGGTCATCTCTTCTTGCGAAGGTACGCGTGGTGAGTGAATGTCGTATACTCCAGGGCCTATTTCGTTAGGATATTTGAAATCGCCAAACACATCAAGGAGTTCCATTTGGGAACGTGAGCACTCAATGGTAATCACATCGGCGTCCATATCGGCGATGGCTTCAATCATATCGTTGAACTCGGAATAACACATATGGGTGTGGATTTGGGTTTCGTCGTCCACGCCCGATGCCGAGATGCGGAAGGCTTTGATAGCCCAGTCAAAATAAGCTTTCCACTCGCTTTTGCGCAAAGGCAATCCTTCGCGAATGGCAGGCTCGTCAATCTGAATCACTTTGATACCCGCTTTTTCCAAATCAACTACTTCATCGCGAATGGCTAAGGCTATCTGCAAACAAGTTTCGGAACGAGGCTGGTCGTCGCGTACAAATGACCATTGCAAGATGGTTACAGGGCCTGTAAGCATTCCTTTTACGGGCAACTTAGTAAGCGATTGTGCGTATTTACTCCAGCGTACGGTCATTGGCTCAGGGCGTGAAATATCACCAAAGATAATTGGGGGTTTTACGCAACGCGAACCGTAACTTTGCACCCAACCGAATTTGGTAAAGGTGTAGCCTTTGAGGAGTTCTCCAAAGTATTCCACCATATCGTTGCGTTCAAACTCGCCGTGTACGAGCACGTCAATTTGAGTGTCTTCTTGAAAACGGATAGAATCTTCAATTTCTTTTTCTAACAGTTTATCGTATTCGGCTTGGGTGAGTTCGCCTTTTTTGAAGCGAGCACGCCAACTGCGCACTTCGGCAGTTTGTGGGAATGACCCGATAGTGGTTGTAGGGAAGAGCGGCAAGTTCAGTGCTTTGTGTTGTGCATCTTTGCGCACGTTAAACGGACTGTGGCGCACATCGTCTTTAGCGGTGATGCCGTTCACGCGTTCTTTTACCTTTTGGTCGTGAATAAGCGGAGAGGTTTTGCGGTTCTCAGCGGCTTTTTTGTTTTCTTCAAAAATCGCTTTTACCTCAGGGGTAATATGTTTGGTAGCAATCGCTTTGAGAGTTGCGAGTTCTTTCACCTTCTGTTTAGCGAAAGCCAACCATTGTTTGATTTCAAGGGTAAGCACTTTCTCGTTGTTTTCCAATTCAAGGTTACAAGGCGAGTGCAATAGCGAACAAGAAGTAGCGATAAGCAGACGATCAGCACCGAGGGCTTCGGTAGCTTTTTCCACGAGAGCTAAGGAATGTTCAAAGTTGTTTTTCCAAATATTGCGGCCGTCTACCACCCCAAGCGATAGTTTTTTGTCGGCAGGGAGAGCTTTGAGCACTTTGTCGAGCTGAGCAGTAGCACGCACCAAATCAATGTGGAGCACTTCAAAAGGCAAAGACACTGCCAAGTCGGTATTGTTGTCCAATGCCCCGAAGTAGGTAGTGAGGATAAACTCAGTGTTAGGGAATTGGCTTTTGAGTTCGCTATATACTTTTTTGTACACCTCAGCAGCGCCTTCAGGAAGGTCGAGTGCCAAGTAAGGTTCGTCAATCTGAATGGTTTTAGCTCCTGCATCTACTAAACTGCGCACGATTTGGATGTACACAGGCAATAAGCGTTCAGCTAAGTCTAAGCGGTGGAAACCTTGTTCTTTTTCTTTACCGAGCAACAAATAAGTAACCAAGCCAATAAGCACAGGTTTAGTGTCAAAACCGTGTTTTTTAGCGAGGTTGTATTCTTGCAAAGGTTTGTTTACCAAAATTTTGAAGGTTTGATCTTTGGTAAATTCAGGTACTATATAGTGGTAATTGGTATCGAACCATTTGGTCATTTCCATAGCGGTGATATCGATACCATCTTTTTGATAACCACGAGCTAGAGCGAAGTAACGCTCGGTGTTTGAAAGGTGCTTGATAGGGGCAAAACGCTCGGGAATCGCGCTCACTACAAACGAAAAGTCGAGCATTTGGTCATAGAACGAAAAATCGTTTGAGGGGATGAGGTCAATGCCAGCTTCTCGCTGCAACGACCAGTTGTGTACACGGATTTTTTCCGCTACCGCCAAGAGTTCTTCTTCTGAGCTATTACCCGCCCAAAAAGCCTCATTAGCCTTTTTAAGTTCTCGTTTTTCACCGATACGAGGGTAACCTAATACGTTTGTTCTCATTATATATTCTGTTTGAAATTTCTAATTCGGGGCAAAGGTAATAAAAATAATGTGACCTACAAATTTTTAAATAATAATTTTTTACTACAAATTTAAATTTTAGGATATTTTTCTGAAAAGAGAGTTTTTGTCAGGTTTGAGATTTCCGTTCTAAGAGATGATATCACTGTGATAAAAAAAGTCCCCGCTTAGGGCGAGGACTTTGGGAAACTGTGATTATCTTTTATTTGTTACTTGTTACCTGATGTATCAAATCAGCGGCTTCTTGGAACTGTATAGCCGAGTGTACTGATAAGCCTGAGGCGTCTAATATTTCTTTAGCTTGCTCGGCATTGGTACCTTGCAGGCGCACAATGATAGGCACGTGAATGGCATCGCCCATATTTTTATAGGCATCTACTACCCCTTGTGCCACGCGGTCGCAACGCACAATACCCCCAAAAATGTTGATGAGGATAGCCTTCACATTAGGGTCTTTGAGGATGATGCGGAAAGCCGTTTCTACGCGTTTGGCATCGGCGGTGCCTCCCACATCGAGGAAGTTGGCTGGCGAACCTCCCGCTTGCTTGATGAGATCCATCGTAGCCATAGCGAGGCCAGCACCGTTTACCATACAGCCCACGTTGCCGTCGAGGGCTACATAGTTGAGTCCTACAGCTTTAGCTTCTACCTCAATAGGGTTTTCTTCGCGTGTATCGCGGTAGGCTGCATATTCGGGGTGTCGGAAGAGTGCGTTGTCATCGAGCACCACTTTGGCATCTACTGCCATTATTTTGTTGTCGGAAGTTTTCAGTACAGGGTTGATTTCAAACAGACTCGCATCGGAAGAGATATAAGCGTTGTACAGAGCTGTTACGAATTTTACCATTTCTTTTTGAGCTTCGCCCGTTACGCCTAAGTTGAACGCAATTTGGCGTGCTTGGAAAGGCAATAAGCCCGCGGCAGGGTCGATTTCCTCGGTGAAGATAAGGTGAGGTGTTTTTTCGGCAACTGCCTCGATATCCATACCGCCCTCGGTAGAGTACATAATCATATTTTTACCTTTGGCACGGTTGAGCAATACCGACATATAGAACTCTTTAGTCTCACTTTCGCCAGGGTAGTACACATCTTCGGCGATGAGCACTTGGTGCACTTCTTTACCCGTAGGCGGTGTTTGCGGGGTGATGAGGTGCATCCCGATGATTTGGGAAGCGATAGGCTCTACTTGGTCTAAGCCTTTAGCGAGCTTGATACCACCCCCTTTGCCACGCCCACCCGCGTGAATTTGTGCTTTTACTACATACCACTGAGTGCCAGTAGCTTCAGTGAGTTGTTTAGCTGCCTCTACAGCTTCAGCAGGGGTTTGAGCTACAATGCCGCGCTGTACGCGCACCCCAAAACTCGAAAGGATTTCCTTCCCTTGGTATTCGTGTAAGTTCATACGTGATTGATTTGGTAACTATTCGGCAAAGATACGAAAATAATTTGATAATTAGCAAATTTGAAAATGAAAAAATTAGCAAATTGACTAATTGGCAAATTGACAAATTATTACTACTTTTGTCCCCTAAACCGATACAAATGAAAAACACCTATATATTAGCCATTGAATCTTCTTGCGATGACACCTCTGCTTCAGTGCTTTGCAACGACCAAGTGCTTTCTAACGTGGTAGCCAATCAGGAAGTTCATAAACAATACGGCGGGGTAGTACCCGAATTGGCTTCACGCGCTCACCTTCAAAACATTGTGCCCGTAGTAGCCCAAGCCCTCAAAAAAGCCAATATCACTCAAAACCAACTCTCGGCTATCGCTTTTACGCGCGGCCCTGGTTTGATGGGGTCGCTATTGGTGGGGACTTCCTTTGCCAAATCAATGGCAATGGGGCTCCATATTCCGCTCATTGAGGTTAACCATATGCAGGCGCATATACTCGCGCACTTTATTGACGAAGGACAAGAAAAACCCGAATTTCCTTTCCTCGCAATGACCATCAGCGGGGGGCATACCCAAATTGTGAAAGTAAAGAGTTTTTTTGAGATGGAAGTATTGGGTGAAACTTTGGACGATGCTGTGGGGGAAGCCTTTGACAAAACCGCTAAAATATTAGGACTTCCTTACCCTGGTGGCCCCCTCATCGATAAATACGCTCAAGAAGGCAACCCCAAAGCCTTTACTTTTTCGAAACCTAATATACAAGGACTCAATTTCAGTTTCTCCGGACTCAAAACGGGCATTCTCTACTTCGTACAGAAACACACGCAAGAAAATCCCAACTTTATCACCGAAAACTTAGCCGATATTTGTGCCTCGGTGCAACACACCATTGTGGAAATACTGATGAGCAAACTCAAAAAAGCTGTCAAAGAAACAGGCATCAAGCAAGTAGCTATAGGCGGAGGGGTGTCGGCCAATTCAGGCATTCGCAACGCTCTCACTGCTTTGGGCGAGCAATACGGATGGCGCACCTTTGTGCCTAAATTTCAGTACTGTACTGATAACGCCGCAATGATAGGAATTGTAGGGTACTACAAATTCTTGGAAGGCGATTTTACTGAGCAAGGCGTGACGGCGCAGCCGAGACTATCGTTTAGGTAATAGGCTGGAGAAGGCACTTACCCCTTATTTGAAAAAAAGCTCATATCTTTATAGGAACTCTCCTATAAAAATATGAGCTAAAAAAAGTAACAAATAAAAATAATTCTCTTCTTAATGGTCTTTTACAATTACGAGTTGTGCTTTGGAGCCTGTGGCTAAATCCCAACGGTTGCGCAATATCGTTTTACCTTGGTCGTCAAGCACCATAAACTCTGCCGTATTAGGGCCTGAATCCCCTTGGTTGAGCGCCAAAAACTCTACTTTGTTAAACCCTGGCTTGAGTTCCACCTTGAAACCTCGAAACTCTCCCAGTAGAAAAATGTCGCGAACTTCTTCTACTCCATTTACATACAAACTCACGTGGTCACCATCAATCGCAGCGAAGTCGCGACAATACACATTTACAAACTTTCCGTTATTGGTAAAATCCCCAAAAAACTGGTCGCCTTTAGGCGCCTCATAATCCTCTTGCTTGTGGTCGTTGAGCACTTCGTAATTAGGCTTGAACTCCACTTTGCGCTGTACCAAACTGCTCTTTCCCGTGAAATCAATACTCTTTTGAGGGGTCTTCATCCAAGGGTTGTCCTCTTTTTTAGGTGCTACACGCAAATTGATAGGACTGCTTTTGCTTTCAAGCTCAGGTGATTTCTCCAGCGGGATCACCACTTTTATATCCCTTTTTTGTGTCTCAAAAGGTTGTGCCTGAGCTGCTAAGCCTCCTAACAATAGTAATATGTACAAGTGTAATTGCTTCATATCATTTGGGCATTTACTTTTTTATAGCGATAATTATGCCAAATATTTGTTTTCTGCCGAATATTTCATACCTTTGCCCCTCACTATAAAGTATTTTTTTATGAAAAACATCGCATTATTTGTAGCACTCTCTTCCTTTTTTGTAGGAACCGCTCAAGATGACTTAATCAAATCGGTAGCTGCTAACCATTCAGAAAATGCTGGATTCCAGTTTACTACCGTTATCAACCTTGAACGCACCGACGTGAAAGACCAAGGTAGTAGTGGCACTTGCTGGAGCTATGCTGGCGCTTCTTTCTTAGAAAGCGAAATGAGCCGTATGGGCAAAAAACCTATCGACTTAGCCGAAATCTTCACCGCACGCAATACTTATATTGAAAAAGCCAAACAATACGTGCGTATGCACGGCTATTTGGATTACGGTCAAGGGGGTGAACTCCACGACGTGATCAATATGTACGCCAAATACGGTGCAGTACCTCAATACGTGTACACCGGCTTGAACTACGGCACCAATCGCAACGACTTTGGCGAATTGCACGGCATCCTTAAAGGATTCTTAGAAGGCTTAGTGAAACGCGAAAAAGTGAAAAAACTCACCCCTAACTGGTTGCCTGCCTTTACAGCAACTATCGATGCTTATTTAGGTACTGTGCCCGAAAGCTTTATGTACGAAGGCAAAAAGTACACCCCTCAAACCTTTGCAAAAGAACGTGTGGGTATCAACCCAGCCGACTATATAGAAATGGTCTCTTACGCCGACCAGCCTGTGTATCAAAATGTGTTTATGGCCGTACCCGATAACTGGAGTTACGATCACGCCTACAATATCGCAATGACCGATATTACCAAAACCATCGACAATGCGCTCAAAAAAGGTTATACTATCGCGTGGGCAGCCGATGTGAGCGAACGTTATTTCAGTTGGAAAAACGGCGTAGCTTTCGTTCCTGAAAAAGATCCTGCCGAGATGACCCAAGATGAAATAGCCCGTTTGTTTAGCAATACACCTGCTGCCGAGAGAACCATCACCCCCGAAATGCGTCAGCGTGATTTTGACAACTATCAAACCACCGACGACCACGCGATGCACATCGTAGGCCTTGCCAAAGACCAAAAAGGTCGCGAGTACTACATCGTGAAAAACTCTTGGGGCTTGCGCAATGACTATCAAGGCTATCTATACGTAACCAAAGCCTTTGTACAGTTCAAAACTACCGCCCTTATGCTCCACAAAGGCGGCGTACCGAGCGACATACTTAAAGGTAAGAGATAAGAGGTAAGCAACTTTAAGGTTTATAACTAGGAACTTTTAGGTAATACAATACAATAAAAAAGCAGTATAGCGCATTTTGCGCTATACTGCTTTTTTTGTCTCTACACAGCTCTGTTATAATACCGCAATGCAAGAAATCTCTACTTCTACAGCTTTAGGTAATTGTGCTACTTGTACGGTTTCGCGTGCGGGTGCTGTTGCCTCGTTGAAATAGCGCGCATATACGCTGTTTACTTGCGCAAATTGCCCCATATCGGCTAAGAAAATGGTGGTTTTTACTACATTTTCAAAGGTAGCACCTGCTTCGGTGAGAATGGCTTTGAGGTTTTCCATCACTTGCTCGGTAGCAGCTTCAATGCCTTTTACTACCTCGCCTGTGGCGGGATTTACGGGTATTTGTCCTGATACGTAGAGCGTGTTGCCAGCTTTTACAGCTTGAGTGTAAGGTCCTATAGGCGCTGGCGCTTTTTCTGTAAAAATGATATGTTTCATATAAAATAGTGTTTAGGTTTCACGTGTTAGGGAGTAGAAGTTAGTTTAGTAAAGTTGGCTTTTAGTGTTCCTATGTTACCTACTCGGTCTTTAGCTTCTACAATGAGCTCATACTTATCGGTTTGGGTAGTATCAATATCGCTGAAATGAAAAGTAAGACAACGGTTTTTTGGTTCGTATTCAAAGAGTATCCACTGACCGTTGAGAGTGGCAGAGCAGGACTCAAATCCTGAAAGATTATCACTTACTAAAATCTTGAGTGTATTAGCTTTCACGAAGCCCCCATTTCTGAAATTCACGGCTTTAAGAGTGGGTGGAATAGTATCTTTGCGCAAAAAGAACTTTCCTAAGTTACGCGCTTTGGCTGTGAACACGCCATCTTTATAAACGGTAGGTTCATAGCCTCCGTTTGAACGAGCTATAAATACCTTAGAAGTGTCTTCATTCGCATAAGTATCGCTTTTGATAGTTACTGTAAAGAACTTTTGAGCAGGAATAAAGGAACTACCAACGGTTAAAGTATCCTTAGTACTGGTAATATTCATCAAATAATCTTTGTAAAAAGTATCTTCGGGGAAGTATACGCTTCCGTATTCCATTTCATAATAGTTATCGCGAGTTGCAACCACTTGCTTATTGCCTTTAGGTTCTGGTCGAGCTGTTTTTAAAGGCTCTCGTTTGCCTTCTATAGGGATATTGATTTTAGTAGTATTTCCTTTAAAATCTTCTGTAATAATAGATACTGTATATTGTTTACCTTCCTCAATGGTAAGATAGCCTTTATTAGGCTTTAATGTAGGATATACTGATTCGAGTTTGTTGTTGGGCAGTTTATACAATAGCTGTACAAAACCCCTGCGTTGTGCATAGCGCTCATAATCGATGAGGGCATTGAGATAGCGGGTATCATCATAGTTAACTTTATCAAAGACGATTTCTAATTGAGTTTCGCCGTTGAGCAATAGGCTTGTTTTATAGATACCGTTGCGGTGCATTGTTTCATCTTGACGGTCATACCCTAAGATACCAAATCCTATGGTGCCAATGGCATTTACTTTTTCGGTTAGATAAGTGCCATCTATCTGTTTGTTTTTATTGAGCTGACGGGGTAATTGTGTGTTATCAACTTGAGCATCATCACTTAGTGAATAAGCGTATACTTGTAATACCTCGGGAGGTGTAGTGTCTTGTATTTCCTGAAAGCCAAAGAGCAATGGATTCCAGCCGTTATTGTGAATATCACGCACCTCGAAATGCAAGTGAGGTCCTTGGCTTCCGCCGGTATTACCGCTGAGAGCTACCCAATCGCCTTTTTTTACCACAAATTGTTTTTCGGGAACGAGTATATCGATATCATAGGTTTGTTTTTCGTATTGTTTTTGTTTTACGTAAGCCTCTATCTCAGGAGCGTACTTCTGCAAGTGTCCGTAAGTGGTGACATAGCCATTGGGGTGAGTGATAAAAAGCATTTTGCCATAACCATAGGGACTTACTTTGATGCGGGACACGTAACCTTCTTCAGCTGCTAAGACCTGCAATCCTTCGCGACTCTCTGTTTTTAGGTCGATACCTCCGTGAAAGTGATTCGGGCGCAGTTCGGCGAAATTACCTGCAAGCAAGGGCTTGGTATTGAGGGGTATTGCAGCTTGAAAAGATTGAGCTATTAAGGTAAAAGGTAAAAGGCAAAAAGTAAAAGTGATGAGTAGTGAGTGATAAGTGATATGTTTTTTCATTATTTCAGTCTAAATTTTGCTTTTGTAAAAACGGCGCAAAAGTAGAGAATTATTAGCAAATTAGCAAATTAAAAAACATTGCCAAAGTTTAAAACTTTGGCAATGTTGTTATAGAGTACTGATATTTAAATCTTTTAAATCGAGAGTAGCGCCTATTTCTAAGAGGTGGAGGCGACGGTGGTCGTCTTTGAATTTGCGTTTAGAGGCTTCTTTATCGATTTTAATTATGGGGAAGGTGTCGTAATGTACGCCGAGCACATTGCCTACTTCTACAAAACGGGCGGCGGTTAGGGCATCGCGTACGCCCATTGTATAGTTGTTTCCGATAGGGAAAATACCCAAATTCACGCGGTATTGATGAGGGATAATTTTCATATCATAATGCAAGGCTGTATCTCCTGAAATGTAGATAGTTTCTTCGTTATAATCAATTAAGAAACCTGCGGGATTACCTCCATAAGAGCCATCGGGAAAAGAAGAGGAGTGTTCGGCTTTAATCATTTTGATTTTCACTTTGCCATCTACAAAGCGGTGAGACCCCCCGAGGTTCATTGCGTGACCGCTGAGTCCTAAAGCCTCGAAGTGAGCGAGGATTTCGGGGTTAGTAATGAGTTTTGCTCCTGTACGTTTGGCGATAGCTTCCACGTCGGCAATATGGTCGAAATGGGCGTGAGTAATGAGGATATAATCGGCTTTGAGCGTATTGATATCAATATGAGAAGCCAAAGGGTTGAGCGTAATGAATGGGTCTACCAAAAAATGGGTACCATCAATGTCTATATTCACGCAAGCGTGACCTAAGTAAGTTACTTTCATAGTGTTTTATTTTTTTTGATTATTATTTGTTGTTTAAGGCTACAAATGTACAGATAAAAAATGAATAATGCAAATAAAATTGAAATTTATAGAAAAATGCCAATAATACCGATGATGTCAATAATGCCAATAATACCGATAATGAACTTTGACAAAGGTCGTAGCACGACGACCGATTAAAAACTTTGGCAAAGTGTATGCCACTAAAAGTGGCATATCAGTGGTTTCGGAAGGAAACGAAGAGATTCGGAGGAGGTGATTCAGGTAAAAGTTAAAAGTTAAAAGGTAAAATGGGTATGGTTAGCTTATACAAAGCTTATAGGAACCTTATACGAATCTTGGACGATTGTTATACAAAGGGTATATAAGTGGTTGATTCATAATGTAATACAATAATGCCAATAATGCTAAAAACAGGGTTTCGAGACGAAAGAAAGGGGAAGAGGCAATGGGCATTAGGCAATAGGCATTAGGAGGTAACATCTCCCTAACCCTCTCGTTGAGGGGGAACTGTGACGACGCAAAGACGGTGCGAGCTGCACGGGCAGTTGTAGTAGGACAGGCAAGTAGGTAAAGAATGAATGAAGAAAGAACAAAGGTAACCTCCCCCTAACCCCCTCCAAAGGGGGAACTGTAGCGACGGGGAAGCGAAAGAAATGACGAAGGACGAGGGACGAAGGAAATGTGATGAAAATATCTCCTTAGTATCGTATAAACATTCCCCTAGCCCCCTTCAAAGGGGGAAATGTGACGAGGGGGAAGCGAAAGAAATGACGAAGGACGAGGGACGAAGGAAATGAGATGAAAATATCCCCTTAGTATTGTATAAACATCCCCCTAACCCCCTCGTTGAGGGGGAACTGTAGTGACAAAAAGACGAAGGAATGATGAACGATGAATGGAGGTATGGTGAATTTGGGGTTAATGAAACAGCCGTTTTATATGGCTTTATAGAAAAGAAAATTGCTTATACTGATTTACGATAGGAGCGCCACCAACGTTCGGGGATAGTGCCACTAATGGCTTCTTCGTAGTCTTGAGGCAAACAAGGTATAAGTCCGGAAGGTACGTGATTTTGAGGTCCGGAGTATTTATCGCCTCCGGGCTTCATCCACCAGCGTTCGGTTTGTGTACTTTTGAAGAATTCGATTTGGATATCTTCGATAGGTACGATATATTTGGTGTAATTCTCGTCGTTTATTACGGGCAATTCTTTGATACGGAAGTTAAAGCCTTCGTAGAAATACCAGAGCATTTCGGCGAGCAATTGACTTGCTAAATCGGTATTTGGGATATCGAAAATTCCTGCTACTTGCACATTGCTACTGATGCCTGCATAACGGGTAATGGCACATATTTCCCTGCTATTGAAGCCGTTTACATTACCTTCTGTCAGCATATCTTTTGCTTGTACTGAGGTCATATCGACACTTACTATATCGGCATCTCGCATTGCGGGCTCAATAATCTTCAAATCATTCACTATATTGCCCAATCGATGTACTTCGAAGCACATTTTTTCGAGCAAATCGAGCTCTTCTTGTGCTACGTAATAGGACTGGTAGCCTAGATTGGTAAAATCAAGCAAATTCACGGGAGGTTCTGAGATGAGCTTGCTCATATAAGAGCTTTCGACAAAGAGTTCTTCGTCATCACCAAAATCAAACTTTGCATCTACACATACTATATTCACCATTTGTTCGAGGCTATCGAAAGCGCGGTAAAGCGAATAGGTAAAGTCTTGTGAACCTCCTAATACTATAGGTATCACTCCTTGCTTGATGAGATCAGCGACGATTTCGCGAATAGCAAAATGCGTGTCGTCTTCGGTTTCACCTAAGGGCAAATTGCCTAAATCGGCAATGGCGAAGTTCCAGTTGCCCATAAACAAGGAATACAAATGCTGACGAAACCGATAGAATGACTGCTCTTCTGTTTCGAGGCAGAAAAAAGCAATTTTCACATCGGTAAGGTCGGGTAAGCCAAGGGAAGGGAGGTGTTTATGTATTTGGAAACCTACTTGTTGAGGTTTGTAATCGTCTAAGGTAAAAGCCTCATCGACAGGCTGTAAATAGGATAGTGACATAATTATTTGTATTAATAGACGGCAAAGATAGGGGATAATTAGCAAATTAGCAAATTTGAGAATTAGCAAATTATTTGTGGTTGTTGATTCGTAGTTTATAATTATTTTGTAATTTTGCCGAATAAATAAGACAACTATTAGGATTTAGCTATTAACTATGAACGATATCACGGCTATACTCGATGATATATCGCACCGCCCTTGGGAGATTCCCAAAGGAAAAATCGCTTATTATCAGGAGTGGAACGATGCTTTGTTTTTACATTTTAGAGTAGAGGAAAAAGCCTTGCGAAACTTAGTTCCTGCTGAGATAGAACTCGATACTTTTCAAGGAAAGGCTTATGTATCAGTAGTTTGTTTTCGTATGGAGCAAATACACCCTATACACCTGCCAGCAGTGGGTTTCCTCTCAAATTTTTATGAGATAAATGTACGCGCGTATGTGAAGAAAGGAGATAAAGCAGGTGTGTATTTCTTGAATATAGAAGCAGAAAAGGCTTTTTCGGCTTGGGTAGCACGCACTTTATCGGGGCTTCCTTACGAAAAATCAAATATCAAGCGCACTCATAGAGGCTATACCAATGCGAACTCGCGAAAGAATTTCTATTTAGATGTGGGTTTTAACATTTCGTCGCACATAGAAGACAAAACGCCCTTTGACTTGTGGCTTACCGAACGTTATTGTTTGTACTTAAAACAAAGAAATAGTCTTTACCGTTATGAAATCCACCACAGAGAATGGCAACTAAACTCGGTAAAATTATATAATGTGGATATGGTTTATCAGTTGGGTGCTATAGAACTTTCTGCAGAGAATTTGGTAGCGGTACATTATTCAAGAGAACTACCTGTAGTGTCGTGGAAACGAGAAAAAATAGATAGAATTTAAAATGAAGATATTACATATAGACAAAAATCACCCCTTGATGCTCTCGCAATTAGCAGCACAAGGTTTTGAAAATCACGAGGACTACACCAGCCCTAAAGAAGCGATAGAAGCTAAAATTGCTGAGTATGATGGAATTATTATCCGCAGTCGCTTTCCTATAGATAAAACGTTTTTAGATAAAGCTACTCGCCTGAAGTTTATTGGTAGGGTAGGAGCAGGGCTTGAAAATATTGATGGAGCGTATGCCGAAAGTAAAGGTGTAACACTCATCGCAGCTCCTGAAGGTAACCGCAATGCCGTGGGAGAACACGCACTGGGGATGCTATTAGCACTGCTGAACAAGTTCAAGAAAGCAAACAACGAAATTAAGAATGGACAATGGTTGCGCGAGGAGAACCGCGGTTGGGAGCTTGACGGCAAGACAGTGGGCATCATAGGCTATGGCAATATGGGAAAGAGTTTTGCTAAAAAGTTGCGTGGGTTTGACTGTAATGTGATTTGCTACGACATTCTGCCTAACAAAGGCGATGAGAATGCCAAACAAGTAACTTTAGTAGACTTTTTCCGTCAGGCGGATATTGTTAGTTTGCACACGCCCCAAACGCCTCAAACTGAAAGGATGATTAACGAGGCGTTTATCAATAGTTTTGCTAAGAGCTTTTGGTTTTTGAACACTGCTCGAGGTAAGAGCGTCGTAACTGACGATTTGGTGCGTGCTTTGCAAAGTGGAAAAGTATTAGGTGCTGGCTTAGACGTATTGGAATACGAAAAAGCATCGTTTGAAGATTTCTTTACCGATGACCAGATGCCTGCCTCTTTCAAATACTTATTAGAAGCCGATAATGTGATTCTCACGCCTCATATTGCAGGCTGGACACTTGAAAGTAAAGAAAAGCTTGCACAAATAATAGTAGATAAAATCATTGACCAATTCGCTTGGCAAATTGGTATATTCACAAACTAAACAAATTAAATAGAAATGAAAAAAAGTTATTTACTCATCGGGGTAGCCGCTTTACTGCTCGGCAGTTGCTGTGCTACTAAACAAACTACCACAACGCAAACTACTACACAAGAAAGTGCCCTGATTGCCAATGGCAAATTGTGGTCGTCATACTTCCAGCAAAACGCTGCTGAATATGAGGCTTTGTGTTTGCAAGCCTTCAATGTGGCACAATTGCGCTTAGATGAAGCTCTTGCTAAAAAAGGGGATAAACCCTTAGCGATTGTTACTGACATAGATGAAACCTTTTTAGACAACTCACCTTTTGAAGCCTATTGTGCCAAGCAAGGTATCAGCTATTCACAAAAAGCGTGGGAAGAATGGACGGTATTAGGCGAGGCAGAACCTTTGACTGGAGCGTTAGAGTTCTTTAAATACGCCGATAGCAAAGGGGTAGCTATTTTTTATGTGACCAATAGGCGTGACAATGAGCGCGAAGGGACAACTAAAAATTTGCGCAAGTACAACTTCCCTTTACCTTCTGAGAGCCGATTGATACTTCGTTCAGCTGAGAAAAGCAAAGAAAATCGCCGATTACAAATTGCTAAAGATTATGATATTGTACTGCTGATGGGTGATAACCTTTCCGACTTCTCTAAGGACTTTGATGGAGGTACTCCAAAAGAACGCTCTCAGGCAGTTCACCATAACAAAACCGAGTTTGGTAAGCGTTTTATAGTGCTTCCTAACTACTCTTACGGCGATTGGGAAGGCGCTGCTTATGGTCATAAATATTCTATTCCAGAAGCTGAAAAAGAAGCGATAATTAAAAACAATACGAAGGCATTTAAATAGCTAAGAGGTAAAAGATAAAAAGGTAAATTATCAATTATTACTTGCTAATTGATAATTAATTCCTATCTTTGCAAAAAAATAGTCACTATATGCCTAAAAGCACAGTTACGCCCTATCAGGATTCAGCACAGGGTAAAAAAGAACAAGTTACCCAGATGTTCAACACTATCTCAGATACTTATGATGGTTTGAACCGCGTGATTTCGTGGGGGTCAGATGTAAAGTGGCGTAAATTTGTAGTGCAAAAAGTTGCAGAAATACACCCTACAACTGTGCTTGATGTCGCTACCGGAACAGCCGATTTAGCAATTGCTCTTACCACTATACCAGATGTTAGGATTACAGGATTAGATATTTCGGAAGGAATGCTAGAAGTAGGGCGTGAGAAGATAGCTAAAAAGAAACTTACTGATCGTATCAACTTAGTGCAAGGGGATAGTGAACAATTGCCTTTTGCCGATGCTACTTTCGATGCTGTAACAGTAGGCTTTGGAGTCCGCAATTTTGAAGATTTGGAAAAGGGGCTAAGAGAAATACTTAGAGTGTTAAAACCCAAAGGACGTTTGGTGGTGTTAGAAACTTCAGTACCTGAGAAGTTCCCCTTCAAGCAAGGGTATTATCTATATACAAATTATATGATGCCTCTCATTGGGAAACTTTTTTCTAAAGACCGATTAGCTTACCGATACTTATCTGATTCGGCTATTCACTTTCCATACGGGAAGAATTTCCAACAGATATTAGATAAAGTAGGCTATCATCAAACGGAATATTATCCTAAAACCTTAGGTGGAGTAGCCACCATTTACATAGCTAATAAATAGAACTTTAACAATAAAAAATGGATAAGAAAACATTTAAAAAGAGTCTTATAGGGTTGTTCTTATTTTTAGGAGCATTCAATTTGTATGGGCAACTTAAAGAGCCTATTATGAACTTAGAGCATTTTGATGAAAAACGCTTTCAGTGGGGGTACTATTTTGGTACCAATGTATTTGACTTCAAAATAGATTACCGCGATTTAAATTATCGCACCGCTAATCTAAGAGAAATACAAACCGACCGTAAATTAGGTTTTAATGTAGGTCTTACAGGCTCTGTGCGCTTAATCAAGTATCTTGATTTACGTATTGAACCAGGATTGGTATACAACAAACGTATTCTTATCTTTCCCGGTTTTTCTGACACAAGAGATAGTATGCGCGAAGTCCCTTCTACTTACATTTATATTCCATTATTACTGAAATATAGTGCTAAACGTTGGTATAACGTAAAACCCTACGTAACAGCAGGAGCTTCGATGGTATTTAACTTGAGTAGCAATGCGAATTTAAATATTGATAACTCCGAAAAGACTTTCCGTGCTACAAGAAATGTTTTCTTTTATGAGTTAGGTTTAGGTATTGACTTCTACACTCCTTATTTTAGAGTCTCTCCTTCTCTGAGAGCCCTGTTCTCAGTCAATAATGAGTTGATACCAGATAATAACCCTAATAGCCCTTGGACAAGTAACCTTAATGGCTTAAAGAGCCGTGGTTTCCTATTAAATTTAAACTTCGAATAATATGAAAAAACTAATCCTTATACTGGGCTTTTTGATAAGCCTTATCTCTTATGCGCAGAACTTTAGCTACCCTATGGCAAGTCCGCGTCAAGTAATCACACAACAGTTTTCTGTGAGTCAAATTACAGTAGATTACGGTCGCCCCAGTGTGCGTGGTCGTAAGATATTTGGTGAGTTAGTCCCCTATGGAAAGGTTTGGCGTTTAGGAGCTAACCAAGCTACAAATATTAGTTTCCTTCAGCCCGTGAAGTTCGGTGGTAAATCAGTAAAAAAAGGTGATTATGCTATTTTTGTAACCCCCGAAGCTCACCAATGGAAAGTAGTCCTTAATTACGATGCTGATGCGTGGGGAGCTTATAGCTATGACCCTAATGAGAACGCTATTGAATTTACAGTGCCAGTTACTCAAACCAAGGATTTACAAGAAGCCTTAGAGTTCTCGTTTGAAAGTATCTCCAATGAGAAAGTAAACTTAGTAATTCGTTGGGAATACACAAAGGTTGAAATCCCTATTGAAATAGACAAAAAAGAGACTATCGATAAGATTATAGAACAACTCAAAGAAGTAAAACAATTTGAGAGAGACTTAGAAGGTAAAGACGATAAGAAATAATGAGAAGGAAACAAGTGCGAAAATACAGCATATTTGCCATTTATATAGTTATTTGGCTCGTTTTTCGTAATTTTCCTACCCTCACTGAACATATTTATAGTAAAGGTATCTACCCGTATATAGCCAAAGTATTACACTTTCTATTCGGGTGGATACCTTTTTCTATAGGTGATATTTTATATACTCTGCTTATTATAGGGTTACTTTTAGCCGTAATAAAACACTTTAAAAAACTATGGCAAGAACCCCTAAAATCCTTAGATAACATATTTTCAAAAGTAATACGCATTGCCTTCGCCTTTTTCTTCCTCTGGGGGTTCAACTATTTCAGAATACCATTATCAGAGTCTTTGCACATCTCTAAAGAATATACCCAAGCACAACTATTGCAAGCTACAAAAACGTGTATTGATAGAGCCAATGCACTTCATTCACGATTAGCTACTAATGATACGACCAAAGTAGACTTTTGGCTATCACAAAACGAAATATACCGAATAGCTTATGAGAGTTACCCTATGAAGATAGAGGGTATTACTGATTTTCGTGCAATAAAGAGCGTAAAACCATCTCTTTATAGCAAACTCCTTACCTATATGGGATACAGCGGATATTTAAACCCCTTTACCAATGAAGCACAAGTAAATGGGAAGATGATAGGCTATAGCACCCCCGTGACAGTCTGCCACGAAATAGCACACCAAATGGGCTACGCAGCCGAAGAAGAAGCAAATTACATAGGATACTTAGCCGCTCAAAGAACTGACAATCCCTATTTTAAATACAGCGCAGAACTCTTTGCCTTGCGCTATTTCCTCAATGAAGTAGCTCAAGTAGACCCTACTCAATATGAAATCCTTCACTCTCAAGTTCACAAAGGTATCTTTGAAAACTATAAAGAAGTACGCTTATTTTGGCAACAATATGAAAACAAAGCCGAACCCGTTTTTAAAGCAAGTTATGATGCTTTCCTAAAAGCAAACAAACAAGCACACGGCATCAATAGCTACGATTTAGTGATAGGACTACTGATTCCTCATTATAGTCATTAACAATTAGACGTTAGAAATTAGTATTGACCGCTAATCATTAACCATTAATCATTAGTTACAGGTATTTGTTAAGTTCCATTAGTAAAACTTCACTGTCCTGGAAACCCTCCCCTCGCCAAATAAGGTTCATATTATTAAAGATAGCAACCGTAGGCAAAGCGCTTATCTTCAAAGCCTTACTTAACTCTTTATTCTTGTTCACATCCACTTTCACAACCTTTACCCTATCCTTCAAAATAGTAACTACCTCACGTAACACAGCATTCATATGTAGTGAAACTTCAATGCCTTCAGAATAAAAACAAATGAGTACAGGGCTATTTACATTGATGATATCGCCAAATTTCTCCATAATTTTATGTTTAAAATAATGGCACAAAAATACAAAGTTTTTTTTAATTACAAATAGATATAACCAAAATATATTATTTTTTCATCTCTGAGAGGCAAATAAAACGATTTCTTCCCCCTTTTTCTTTACTATCTCTTCGGGTACTATTCACTCTTCCTTCGTCTTTTGTTCGTCTTTTGTTCGTCTTTTGTTCGTCTTTTGTTCGTCATTCCTCCATTCATTCTTTGCCTACTTGTCTGTCGTACTACGACTGCCCGTGTGGTTCGCACCGTCATTCCTTCATTCATTCCTTACCTACTTGCCTGTCGTGCTACGACTGCCCATCGTGCTACGATCGCCCATCGTACCACGACCTCTTACTGTCTCTTGTAAGAGTATTTTTTATGGGTAAAGAATTTAAAGGGCAGAGAATAATTCGTATTAAGGTAAAGGAAAGCGCTTTAAATATTGAAATTTAAAAGTTTATAGCTAAAAAACGACCTCTTTTTTCAGCTGTGAAATAACAAGATATTACACATAAAATTGATGCATAGAGGTAAAAAAAAGGAGTAGATTATTTTATATAAAAAATAAATTCGTATATTTGCACCTAATTTAATAAAACTAACTAATATTATTTAGATATGTCAAACGACATCCGCATTCGAAAAGGGTTAGACATACACTTGGAAGGCGAAGCTGATAAGACCACAAAACAGCTTCCGCTTACCTCTATGTATGGTATTAAACCCAGTGATTTTCACGGCATTATTCCCAAGCTATTACTGCGTGAGGGCAATGAAGTGAAAGCAGGTGAAGCACTATTCTTTTCAAAGAGTGATGAGCGTGTTTTGTTCCCTTCTCCGGTAAGTGGTACCATTAAGGAGATTGTGCGCGGTGAACGACGTAAAGTGTTGGAAATACACATTGCGCCAAGCCAAGAACAGGCTTTCAAAGACTATGGAAAGAAAGACGTAGACGAGATGCAAGGCGAAGACATTAAGGCACACCTATTATCTTCCGGTTGCTGGCCTTTTATCAAACAACGCCCCTACGACGTGATTGCCAATCCCGACGGAAAGCCAAAAGCTATCTTCGTGTCGGCTTGCAAAACCAATCCGCTCGCTCCCGATTACGACTATGTGCTCAAAGGTAAAGAGCAAGCACTACAAACCGCTCTCACTGCCTTGTCTAAACTCACCACGGGCAAAGTACACGTGTCTGTTTTTAAGGACAGCTCTTTGTCTCCATTCCGCAACCTCAAAGACATCGTTGTGCACAACGTGTCAGGACCTCACCCCGCAGGGAACATCAGTACACAAATTGCACAAATTAGTCCGATTAATAAAGGCGAAGTGGTTTGGGTAGTAACTCCTCAAGATTTAGTGGTGATAGGCGAACTCTTCCTCACAGGTAAATTAAACATTACCCGTACAGTAGCTCTTACAGGTTCACGTATTGAGAACCCTCATTACGTTACTGCTATCGCTGGTGCTCAAATTAGTGGAGTAGTAGGTAACCAAGTGAAAGACGTAGCCACTACGCGCATCATTAGTGGAGATGTGCTTACTGGCACAAAGGTCAGTGAAACAGGCTTCTTAGGTTTTTATGACGACCAAATTACAGCCATTCCTGAAGGAAACGACTACGATTTGTTCGGTTGGGCAAAACCAGTAGCCAACAAGGTTTCACTTACGCGTTCGCTCACTTTCTCGTGGTTAAATCCTAAGAAAAAGTACGACCTCAATACCAACACCAATGGTGAACAACGCGCCTTTGTGGTAACAGGTATGTACGAAGAGGTTTTCCCATTGGATATTTATCCTATGCAATTGCTCAAAGCTTGTTTGTATAAAGATTTAGATGAATTGGAAAACTTAGGAGCTTACGAAGTAGCCCCAGAAGATTTTGCCCTTACTGAATTTGTGTGTGTATCTAAACAACCACACCAGCAAATCATCAGGGACGGGCTTGATTTAATGATGGCAGAATTAGGTTAATTCGTAGAAAAGTAAGTAAACAGTTTTTTAATAATTGAAACGAAATATGGCTAATTATTACAAACCTTCAGGGAAGTTTTCACCTATATCATTTGTATATTTCTTATTAGTATGTGTGATAGTGTTGCCCATATTGGCAACCATTTATGCGTATTTAATATGGTATATCCTATTGTATATCTCAACTTCTTAGTAACAATTGGTTTTGGTTTTGCCATAGCTATTACGGTTACTCATTTAGTAATTAGGCTTGGTAAAGTCCGCAATTATGGGTTAGCTATTTTGTTTGCTTTTATAGCATCACTTGTGGCTTATTATCTGCAATGGGTGGTATGGGCTGATTTAGCTATCAATACAAGTGAAGTGTATGGTAATAAACAAATAGGTGTAGCCGTAAGCAATGTACAACTTGAACAATTGTTTTACTTATTAGGTCACCCGTCAGACCTTTTTGGATTGATAGGTCTTATCAACGAAGAAGGAACGTGGGCTATAAAAGGCAATGTTGTAAGTGGAATCTTCCTCACCATTATTTGGATAATTGAATTCTTAGTAATTGTAATTATGAGCATAGTTGCCTCTGTGGGTCGTGCTAAAGAACCTTTCAGCGAACTTACCAATCAGTGGTTTGAAGAAGAAGAATTACCCGCTTTTTTATATATAGAAAATGTGGGTGACTTTAAGCAACAAGCAGAAGAAGGCAATTGGGAGCAACTATCGGCTACTATTCAAAGAGGAGACAAAGGAACTAATCATAGTGTTTTTACTTTGTATACCTCAGCAAATGAATATTATCTTTCAGTTTCTAATGCTACAGCTAAAAAGAGTAAGAAAGATAAGGTAGAGTTTGATACCGAAGATTTTATAAAATATCTCAGTATTGATAAAGCTGTTTATGACCTATTGAAGAATAAAATCTAAACATTATGGCACGTCCGCAATCTAAATTAGGGCTTGTAGTATCAGCAGAGAGAAAATACGATGAATTAATTTCTTTAATTGATACTATTCCCGAAGACAAACGAGAAAAAGAGTTCCCTAAGGGGACAATGAATCGAAATCTCCGAGATGTACTCGGACATTTATATCATTGGCATTTGCTTTTTTTATCTTGGTATGAAGAAGGAATGAATGGAGGTAAGCCTAAAATACCAAAAGAGGGTTATACTACAAAAGACACTCCCAAATTAAACCAAGAGATATGGAAGAGTTGCCAAAAGGTACCGTTTTCTGAAATGTTTTCTCTGTTTAAAGATTCACATAGTAAAGTTTTTCATATTATAGAAAGCCATACTGATGAGGAACTTTTTACAAAGAAGAAATATCCTTGGACGAAAACTACCTCTTTGGGGTCTTATTTGATTTCGGCAACGTCGAGCCATTATGATTGGGCTTTAAAACTAATTCGCAAATCAATAAAAAAGATAAAATGAAAAAAGTTTTTCAATGAATTACTATATAGCATTAGTGCTTTTAGAAACTGAAAACTTAGTTTCAAAAGTAAAAACTTATGATGAAACCATACTTTCAATAGAAGCCTCTTCCGCTGAAGAAGCACGAGAATTGGCTGTGAAATATGGTAAATCGTGTGAAGCAAATTACAAAAATGAGTTGGGAGAAGATATTTCTATTCATTTTAGGCAAGTAATAGATGTAAATCAACATTTAAGAGATGAATATGAAGACCGAGTCTTGGAACTCTATTCCCGTCATTTTGAAGATTTGAACAGTTATAGTAATTTTGAAAAGCTGTATTCTAAAAAGTAAATATTTAACTTATTCATAAGAAAATGAGTTTAAAAAGTAAATTAAATACATTAAAAGAAAAGTATAAAGGAACCAAGATGGAGACCACTTTCAATGCGCTCCACACTTTCCTCTATACGCCTAATGAGGTAACCCACGGCGGTACCCACATTAAGGCTGCTGACGACCTAAAACGTACAATGAATATGGTGGTTTTAGCACTAATTCCTTGTTTGATTTTCGGCATTTTCAATACAGGGTACCAGCACGAAGTGGCTTTCGGTCACCTCACTCACCCCGCTGAAGGCTTGGCTTTCTGTAGCGGTGATTTCTGGAGCTGGACAAACTTCTGTATTGGCTTTATGAAAGTACTTCCTCTCGTGGTTGTATCCTACGTAGTGGGCTTGGGCATTGAGTTTATCTTTGCTACCATTCGCGGTCACGAAGTAGAAGAAGGGTACTTGGTAACAGGTATGTTAGTGCCTCTTATCGTGCCTGTTGATATTCCTCTTTGGATGCTCGCTGTAGCAGTTGCCTTTGGGGTAATTATCGGCAAAGAAGTATTTGGTGGTACAGGTATGAACATCTTGAACCCTGCGCTTACTATCCGTGCCTTCTTGTTCTTCGCTTATCCTACCTCAATGACAGGGGATAAAGTTTGGGTAGAAGGTGTGTTAGACTATACAAAACAAGTAGCAGCAGGAACACAACCTGCTATTGATGGCTTGTCTGGTGAAACTATCTTAGGGAACTTAGCACAAGGAAACCCCATTCACTACACCAACTCCGATCTTCTTTTCGGATTTATTCCTGGCTCAGTAGGTGAAACTTCTACGATCCTTATCCTCTTAGCAGGTCTCTTCCTTATCTATACCAAAATCGCTTCTTGGCGTGTAATGCTCAGTATGTTCTTTGGTGCTTGGGTAATGGGTGCTATCTTCAACGCCTTAGCACCATCTATGGTAGGTACTTCTTTCCACGCTATTTGGAGCGTGCCTGCTTACCAACACTTGCTCATCGGGGGCTTGGCTTTCGGGGCTGTGTTTATGGCTACCGACCCAGTTACAGCGGCACAAACCAGCACTGGTAAGTATATCTATGGTTTCTTAGCTGGCTTCATCGCTATTGCAATTCGTTGCTTTAACCCTGCTTATCCTGAAGGGGTGATGCTTGCTATCTTATTGATGAACGTATTGGCACCTACTATCGACCATTTCGTAGTACAAGCTAACGTGTCTCGCCGTAAAAAACGTTTAAAAACAGTTACTAAAACCGCATAAGTTATGGCAGTAAAAACAGAAAGTAATTCGTATACAGTGATTTTCGCCATTATAATGGTGGTAATCGTAGGAGCATTGCTCGCTGGTATCTCATCAGCCTTGAGCAGTGACATCAGTAACAACCGTAAGTTAGAAAAGAAACAGAATATCCTTTACGCTATGGGCGTGAATAAAAATGAAGGCGAACTTGGCGGGGGTAAAGTAGAGTTCCTTACTACTACTGAAGCTGAAGCGCAGTTTCCTAACTATGTGAAAGAGCAATTCCTTATCAAAGGAAATACTGCTGAAAAAGTGGAAGGTGCTAATGACCTTATCAATTTCAATGGTCATCGTGACGGTCTTCCTCTCTACGTGGGCGAGAAAGATGGCAAAACTTACTATATCATTCCTGTAACAGGACGTGGTTTGTGGGATGCTATCTGGGGCTATGTAGCCGTAGATAAAGACCTTATAGTGCAAGGGGTTTATTTTGACCACAAAGGTGAAACAGCTGGCTTGGGTGCCAATATCAAAGAACGTTTCTTTATGGACGACTTCATTGGCGAACACCTCTTGAATGCTTCTGGTGAATTCCAAAGTATCAAAGTGTCTAAAAGCAACGGCGACCCCGAAAACAAACGTAAAGAAGATGGTCAGGTAGATGCTATCGCTGGGTCTACCCTTACCGGTAACGGAGTGCAAGCTATGATCGATCACGGTATCGCTCCTTATGTTTCATATATTAAAAGTTTAAACAAATAAGACGACTATGGGACTATCAAAAAAAGATACAAAATTAGTAACCGACCCTTTATGGGATAACAACCCCGTAACGGTACAGGTGTTGGGTATTTGTTCGGCTTTGGCAATTACTGCACAGCTCAAAGCGGCGTTGGTAATGAGCCTTTCATTCACCTTTGTAATGGTAATGGGTAACGTGGCTGTGTCATTACTCCGCAATGTCATTCCTCCTAAAATCCGTATTATTGCTCAGTTAATCGTAGCTGCTTCTTTGGTAATTATCGTTGATTTGGTGCTCAAAGCTTTCGTGTACGACCTTAGCAAACAGCTGTCAGTATACGTAGGGCTTATCATTACCAACTGTATCCTGATGGGGCGCTTTGAAGCCTTTGCTTTGGGAAATCCTCCGGGAAAAGCTTTCTTAGATGCTATCGGTAACGCAGGGGGTTACTCTATCGCGCTCCTTATCGTGGCATTCTTCCGCGAACTTCTCGGTTCTGGTACTTTGTTCGGCTTCCAAGTGTTAGGCGACCCTATCAAGAAAACAGGAGTTTATGCCTTAGGCTATGAGAACAATGGCTTTATGCTTTTGGCTCCAATGGCTTTGGTAACTTATGGTATTGTAATTTGGGTACAACGCACTCGCAATAAAGCCCTTATTGAGGACAGTCATTAATAATTAAAAAAACAAAAAAGAAATGTTAGAATATTTAACACTGATTTTTAAATCAATATTCGTTGAGAATATGGTTTTTGCTACCTTCTTGGGTATGTGTTCTTATTTGGCTGTATCTAAGAAAGTATCTACTGCTATAGGTCTGGGAGCTGCCGTTATTTTCGTGCAAACGCTTACAGTGCCTATCAACTTTTTGCTCAACCAATATATCCTTAAAGAAGGGGCTTTGGCTTGGTTAGGACCCGAGTACGCTGATTATGATTTGAGCTTCCTTACTTATATCTTGTTCATCGCTACCGTAGCTACTATGGTACAGTTGGTGGAAATTATTGTTGAGAAGTTCTCTCCTTCATTGTATAACTCATTGGGTATCTTCTTGCCTTTGATCGCCGTGAACTGTGCTATCTTAGGGGGCTCTCTCTTTATGCAATCTCGTGAGGAAACAATTCACTCATTTGGTCTTTCAGTAGCCTATGGTTTTAGTTCTGGTTTAGGATGGGCGATCGCTATCTTGGCGTTGGCAGCTATCCGTGAAAAAATTCGTTATTCACACGTGCCTGCCCCTCTTCGTGGTTTAGGTATTACCTTCATCACTACTGGCTTGATGGCTATCGGTTTTATGAGCTTCGGTGGTATGCTTACCGGTGGTAGCAGCAAAAAAGAAGAAGCTCCTAAACAAGAAACTACTATCCAACAAGAAGTTAAAACTGATAATTTAGCCAATAACACAAAAGATTTAAGCAATGATATTAGCAAGTGAAATATTAACAACTATTGCAGTAACGGTGATAGGATTATTAGTAGTAATCCTCTTGTTAGTGGCTCTTTTACTTTACGTAAAACAAAAACTAACTCCATCGGGACCTGTAAAAATTACGATTAACGATGAGAAAGTAATTGAAGTACCTATCGGTGGCTCATTGCTTTCTACTTTGGGTAACGAGAAAATTTTCTTGCCATCAGCTTGTGGTGGTAAAGGCTCTTGTATCCAATGTGAATGCCACGTGTATGAAGGTGGGGGAGAAGCTCTTCCTACCGAAACGCCTCACTTCACTAAAAAAGAATTGAAAGAGGGCGTGCGTTTGGCTTGTCAAGTGAAAGTAAAACAAGATATGAAAATTGGGGTGCCTGAACAAGTGTTCGGTATCAAGAAATGGGAAGCTACCGTAGTGCGTAACTACAACGTGGCATCATTCATCAAAGAGTTTGTGGTTGAAATCCCCGAGGATATGGACTACAAACCAGGTGGATATATCCAAATTGAAATCCCACCTTGTGAAGTAAAATACTCCGATATTGATATCACAGCGCACCCTAAAGAACACCCAGGTGAACCTGATAAGTTCAAAATGGA
The DNA here is from genome assembly GCF_054772415.1 of Capnocytophaga sp. HP1101. Lineage (NCBI taxonomy): Bacteria > Pseudomonadati > Bacteroidota > Flavobacteriia > Flavobacteriales > Flavobacteriaceae > Capnocytophaga > Capnocytophaga sp. HP1101. The sequence goes on along the minus strand of NZ_BPUU01000007.1, from coordinate 66,826 downwards.
ATGGGATAAGTTCAAATTGTGGCCTTTGGTGATGAAAAACACCGAGCCTGCTGAACGTGCCTACTCTATGGCTTCTTACCCAGCTGAAGGTCGTGAGATTATGCTCAACGTACGTATTGCAACTCCTCCGTTTGACCGTGCTAAAGGTGGCTGGATGGATGTAAACCCTGGGGTGGCTTCGTCTTACATCTTCTCTCGCAAACCTGGCGATAAAGTAACTATCTCTGGTCCTTACGGTGAGTTCTTCATCAACGAATCAAATGCTGAGATGTTGTACGTAGGTGGGGGTGCTGGTATGGCGCCTATGCGTTCGCACTTGTACCACTTGTTCAAAACCTTAAAAACTAATAGAAAAGTTACTTACTGGTATGGGGGTCGTTCAAAACGAGAGTTGTTCTATGTAGAGCACTTCCGAGAATTAGAGCGCGAGTTCCCTAACTTTAAGTTCTTTATCGTACTTTCTGAACCTCTACCAGAAGATAACTGGAAAGTGAAAAAAGATATCCACGATACTGAAGGAGACGGTTTCTTAGGTTTCGTTCATAACGCTGTAATTGAGCAGTATTTGAGCAAACACGAAGCTCCAGAAGATATTGAATTATACTTCTGCGGTCCGCCAATGATGAACAAAGCGGTTCAGAAAATGGGACAAGACTTCGGTATGCCTGATGAAAATATCCGTTTCGACGACTTTGGTGGTTAATCACTACCTACATTATACAAAAATCCGACTTAGCAATAGGTCGGATTTTTTATTGATAGGGAAATGAGAGAAGAATACCAATAATACCAATAATACCAATAATACAGAAAGGTATGCTTAGCTTTACGAACCTTATAGAAAAGACGAACAAAGAACGGTGCGAGCCGCACTGGCAGTCGTAGCACGACAGGCAAGTAAATAAAGAATGAATGGGGGAATGACGAACAAAGAACGAACAAAGAACGAACAAAAGACGAAGAAAGAACGAAGAAAGAACGAACAAAAGACGAACAAAGAACGAACAAAACCTCCCCCTAACCCCCTCCAAAGGGGGAATTGTAGCGACGCAAAGACGAACAAAAGACGGTGTAAGCTACTTAGGCAGATGAACAATGAATGAAGGAAAGAAGAAAGATAAACGGTGTGAGCTACTTAGGCAGATGAAGGATGAACAAAGAAAAGATGATTAAAAGTAGAACTTTTAATCATCTTTTTTGCTTGTGGAGAAGATGGGGCTCGAACCCACGACCTTTTGGCTGCCAGCCAAACGCTCTAGCCAACTGAGCTACATCCCCGTTTGCAAGTGCAAAGGTAAAATATTTTTTTCAATTACCAAACCTATTTACAAAAAAAGTTATACTTTTGCCATAAATTTATAATAACAATGACTGATAGATTGCAAGGTTCGTTGTATACGAAAATAGATAAACAACTGGCTGTTACTACTTTTGGACATCCTAATGCTAACTGTTTCCCTTTGGAGTTACTAAATAGGCTTACTAAAGAAATAGACTTACTTTCAGAAAATGATGAGGTGAGCGTTATACTCCTTAGGAGCGAAGGCGATGGAGCTTTCTGTGCAGGAGCTTCTTTTGATGAGCTTTTAGCCGTTAGCAATGAAGAGGAGGGTAAACGCTTTTTTGAGGGGTTTGCGCATCTTTTTTTAGCGATGCGCCGTTGTAAAAAACTTATCATAGGTAGGGCACAAGGCAAAACGGTTGGCGGAGGGGTAGGTTTGCTTGCTACCTTAGACTACGTGTTTGCTACTGAAGCTGTGAGTATTAAGCTATCAGAACTCTCATTGGGTATAGGTCCTTTTGTGATTGCTCCTACTATCTTGCGCAAAGCAGGACAGGCAACACTCAACGAGCTTTTTATGGCACCCGACCAGTGGAAGAGTGCTTATTGGGCTCAGCAGAAAGGACTGATTGCTCGTGTGTTTGAAAACACGAAAGATATGGATGAAGCTATTGACCATTTTATAGTTACGCTGTTGAAATCTAACCCCGTGGCTTTATCGGAGATGAAGCGTATCACTTGGCAACATACGGAATATTGGGAACAAGAACTCATAAACAACGCTGCTATTTCAGGAAAATTAGTGCTCTCTCAGCAGACGAGATTAATGTTAGAAAAATTGAAGAATAAATGAAAACAGAAGAAACCGTTTTAGAAATCAACCTATCCGCCTTAGAAAAGAATGTAAATTACTTAAAAAATAGGCTCAAGCCTACAACTTTATTTTTGGCAGTGGTAAAAGCTTCCTCTTATGGGAATAATTCAGTGCCTATCGCTTTGCATTTGCAAAAAAAAGGATTGGCAAATTACTTTGCAGTGGCTTATACTTCAGAAGGAATTGCGTTGCGAGAAGCGGGAATTACACTGCCTATCTTGGTGTTACACCCTCAGCATATCAATTTTGATGATATTGTAAAATATCATTTAGAGCCTACTCTTTATTCTTTGCGAATGACTCGCTTGTTTTTAGAGTATGCAGAAAAGCATCATTTGGTAAAATATCCTGTACATCTTAAATGTAACACAGGGCTTAATCGATTGGGATTAGATTTAAGTGAAATAGGTGAAGTACTTAATTTACTGAAAGATAATCCTACTGTGATGGTGAAAACTGCTTATTCTCATTTAGCAGCTTCAGAGGATTTGAATGAAAAAGAATTTACTGAAAATCAGATTAAGACTTTTATAGCTTTCCAAGAAAAGATAAATAAGACTTTCTCACATAAAGTGTTGTACCACCAATGTAATACTTCAGGTATACTGAATTACCCTCACGCTCAGTTTGATATGGTGCGTTGTGGCATAGGAATGTACGGTTTTGCTAATGATGCTCAGCTACAGCAATATCTTACGCCTATTATGGCACTGAAAAGTGTTATCTCACAGATACACACTTTGCAGGTGGGAGATAGCTTGGGCTATAATCGCGGTTACATTGCTGACCATATTACTAAAACCGCCACTATACCAGTAGGTCACGCTGATGGTATTAACCGTATTTATGGCAAAGGTAAGGGGGTTGTGTTTATCAATGGGAAGAAAGCCCCTATTATAGGTAATGTGTGTATGGATATGATATTGGTAGATGTTACTAATATTGCTTGTGAGGAAGGAGATGAGGTAATTGTATTTGATAAAGACCATACAGCTGAGACATTGGCTGAGTCGGCAGGTACAATTTCGTATGAACTTATTACCTCTATGGCACACAGAATCAAAAGAGTATATATAGAAGAGTAAAAAAGTATAGAAAAATAGCATTAAAAATTTTGCTATATAAAAAAAAGGTTGTACTTTTGCACCCAGAAATCGCGGGATAGAGCAGTAGGTAGCTCGTCGGGCTCATAACCCGAAGGTCACTGGTTCGAGTCCAGTTCCCGCTACAAAAATTAGACAACTGAAAAAGAGTGGTTTATATTCATAAATCACTCTTTTTTTATGTCTGATTTTAGTGAAAAATTACAAAACGCATACGCTAACGCATACGGAAACGAATACGCTATGAAAAATAAAGGTCTCTTCACTTTTATGTAAAGCGATTAGTGATATTTAATTTAGCACTATAGATTTAATATACTTTATATAATCTGTTAGATAGAATGTCAATCTAATATTCTATTTATTTCTTCAAAAAGAATAGTTTTTTACCACTTAAAAATTATTAAAAACACACTTGGGTAAAACTTTAACAAGACTTTAACATAGTGTAAAATATTGGAAATGAAAAATCTATATTTTTTTTGATTTAAAAACGTAAAAATATACACTCTAATGATGTGTAATTAAAAAAAAAGGATTACTTTTGTCGCACTAACTCTGTATACATAATATACAATTAGTTTTAAGAATAGCAGTTTTATATACCATAGTTTAATAACTAATGATAATGAAAAAGTTTTTATCAGCAATTTTGTTTTTGATGTTCGCAGGAGTTGCGTCAGCTCAATGTATAGACTTAGAGACAACGCCTATACCTGGGAATTGCTACTCCGATGCGCAATTAAAGGTGGAGGCAAAGCCCGTAACGCCCAAACCAGCCATTTGTCCTGATCCCAGTGGTGCGGGATATTTTGTGCAACTCAAAGGTTATGGAACCGATTCTGGTTTGCAGAAAATGAGTGGAGTGAATCCTGCTCAGTACACCTTTAGAAACCTTGAACCAGGGGAGTATGAGGTGATAGTACGTGACCAAAAGAATGGTACTCTTGATATAAAAAAGGTAACCGTTACTTCTAATTACAAGATAATGAATATCCAAAACTTGCAGGCACTAGCACCTGTTTGCGGGAAAAGTAATGGAGGTGTAAAGTTCCAAATTCCTAATGGAGGTATTGGTCCTTTTGAGGTAACCTTATTTGATATGAATGACCAAGTTTTGGTGCCTACACAAACTTTTCAACGTCCTGCTGGAAATGGATATATAGAGGTACGTGGTTCCAGTGCGCACAAAATATTACAGAATACTCTTATAAAAGTACAGATAAAAGATGTTACCAATGTACACGGCGACTGCGGTGAAATACGCCGTTTCCCTAGTGTACAAATTCCAGCAGAAACCTTTAGCTTTGACTGTGTTGAAATAAAAACAGCTGACCGTTATCTATACAGGAGTGAGACCGATTGTAATGCATATAGACTTCGTTTTAGATTTCACGATAAGAATGGTGTTTGGTTAGATCGTTATATAGATAGACAGGTGCTAAAAGACCATTTTAGCAAACCAGGTACTGCGGTAGTACGCTTTTTAAACCGTTCTAAAACCGTAGATATCTCTTCTTCCTTTAATGTCAACGCATTTTATCTAACTACTAATGGTTATGATATTCAAAAAGGTGATGAAATAGAAATCACTGTTAAAGGTACTAATAACACTATTGTTGAAAGGGTAAAATTTAATGATGATATTCTAACACCTTCGTGCCCTTCTTCTAATGTCTTATATACTGTTAACCAATCCTATAAAAGACATAAAGCGGGAACTTGTGGTACCATAGAGCAACAATTAGCTTTCTCTTATGGAGTATATCAAAGTGCTTATAAAAATTTTCCTAATACAGGAGGAGGAGGAACTTATCAGTATCATATAGACTGGCCTGTGGCGAAATTTAATATTACACAATTTAAATTAGAAAAGAGTAATAGCGATGCTGGACCTTGGACAACCGTTCAAATGGTAATAGGAACGGCTGGCTCAGGACAAGCACGTTGGGGATCTGGTTATATTGGGGTAGATCAAGTAGGAGAAGGATATTACCGGCTTACTTATACTGACCCTATTGGTTGTAGAAAAGTTTGTACTTCTGTTGTACATGTATTTTATAAAGTACAAACTACAACCAACCCTCTTGACAATATTTGGAAAGATGTGCGTATAGGCTATGGTGCCTATGAAGGTACAGGTGCCTATGGTATTTATTTCACAGGAAATAACTTCTATCTTCCTTTAAAATTTAAAGTAGAACCTACCGATGGTACTAAATCGGTTACCTATCAAGGTTCTATCGGTTGGAGTAGTACTGTTACACGTACCATAACTTATCCATTGGAAATGACAGTTAATAGTACTGGAAATGTACAACAAGGATATACCAATTTGCCCACAGGAGAATATAAAATAACAGTAACAGATGCTTGTGGTAATACCTCTACTCGTAATTACTTCTTGCCTGCAATGCATTACACTCCTGAACTAAAATATGAGCGTGATTGTGAGGTAGGAAAGATAATGTACGACTTAGGCCGCCCTTATATGAAGAACTCTACTTTTGAGGCAGTGTATTTAGAAAAATATGAAGAAGATGGTCACGGAGGAGGCTCTTGGAAACCTGTAAAGGTAAATGGAAACAATAATTATATATATGGGCACAAAGGTACGTTTTCTAACTTGCTTCCAGCTAAATATAGACTTTATACTAATTTATCGGGTTCTTATAGAAATAGAGCTTTCTTGCGCGATACTGGAGGAAATTATAATAATTTCTATGATCTCACAGATCCTACTACCCCCAATGTGGGTAATACAGTAGCTTATGGAGAAATTACTATAGGTGATTTGGTTAAAATGAACCCTATTTTGAACCCTGCAGTATGTAATAATGGTAGTAACTCAGGAATGATTTCAGTAGATTTAACAGGGCAACAAGTATTTTTCCCTGTTACCTATGAATTGTATTCTAAACCCAATGCTACTTCTACGCAAACTACTTTTATAGAAAAAGCAACCTATCAACAGTCACAAAACCAATATTATCATATATTTAGAAACTTGCCTACGGGGCACTATATGGTTAGAACAATCCATCGTTGCCAAACCGTAAACAAGGATATAGAGATAGATATCAGTGGTGATTTTGATCCTTACTTAGTAGTAGACCGCCCAGCACCTTTCTGTAAAGGAAATACAGCTACTGTTTATTTAGGGGTATCTGAGCACATTTTTGATATAAGATGGTTTAAACTTGATGCAAATGGTCAAAAAACAACATCATCACCTTTACAAACTGGCTCTTCTTTTTCAGAAGCTATTTACACAACTACTCATTACTTGGCTGAATATAATTTAAAACCAGGTATAGGTTGTGGTAATGCAAAAGTATATACTAAATCGGTTACTGTAACAATGCCTCCAGAAGATGAAGATCCATTACTAAGAACTCCTTGTCCTAATGATATTATTGTTTTTGCAGATCAAGGAGCTTGTGGTAAGTCAGTGAATTGGAGAGAATCTTCGGCTTATAATACTTGTAATGGTGCTATCACTACTGTGAAGAGTCATACACCACCATATTATTTTAATATAGGAGTTCATACCGTTACTTATACATTCTCTGATGTGAAAGGGAATACTACAAGTTGTTCTTTCACTGTGACAGTGAAATCTAATGGCACTAAACTGAAAACGAGTCAGCGTTATGTTGATACAGCAGGAAATGCTGTTACACAATTAACGCCTAATCAAGAGTTTTACTATGAGCTTACTTACCAGAACGACGGTTCAGAGAATATTAATAAAGCAACTATAAATGTAAAACTTCCTGCTAATACTACCGTAGTTACCAATGGTAACCCTGACCTTAATGGGGCAGGAGATGGAACAGTGAATAATCCTCTCCCTCAAAGTAGTTATAACAATGCTACTAAGAGCTATCAGTTTGTGATAGGAGGTACTACCGGAGGTGTACAGTTGCAATCTACACTTAAAGCAGGAGACCCTGCTCGTGTAATTCGCATTCCTCTTAAACTTGTAGGAGACTGCAATGACTTTTTGAAGCCTTGTGAAAATTACTTGCAAACGTCTATGAATATAGACTACGAAGGAGGCGCTGCAGGTTGTACAGGAAATCAACAGACAGAAGCAGGCTCTAAGACTATTACCGTAGATACTTCGGGCTGTAACCGTCAAGAGGCATTCTGTGGTAGCGGTGCGATGACTTTTGAAGCTATAGGAGGCTTTACTAGTTATCAATGGTATAAAGATGGAAATCAATTATCAGGTGAAACTGGACAATCTATAGTAGCAAACAGTCCAGGTGTTTATAAAGTAGAGAAAACAAATTCTTGTGAAGGAGTTTCGATAGTAACAGTAGAGACTATCAGCTATCAAGGTATTTCATCTACTACCGACCCTATTCGCGCACAAGCTCAAAATATAGGAGTAACTTGTCCTGGTGATGGTAGTTGGACAAGTCATTTCTACTTGTGTCAAGGAAACACTAAGAACATAACAGTAAGCTATAAGAGCACTGCTTTTGAATGGCAACAATGGAGTGGAGGTTGTACAGAATCATCACCTGATTGTCGTAATACCGATGATAGTTGCTGGAATCCGGTGCACTCTAACGCTACATTTGTGGCTAATACAGCGGGTAAATATCGCTTACATTTGAAAGATTGTAATGAAAACTTCTATTTTGAAGTATTCACTGCAGGACTTAACGGTTCACTTTCTGACAAGATAGACGAGACTAACTACTCACAAGGTTCAGTGAAATTGAACTTGAGTGCAAGTGGAGTGAATTATAGAGTAGGAATTTATAAAGGAGGATTGCTCTACAGAACTGATAATATCAATACAAATGATTACCGCATTCCTAACTTGTCTCAAGGAACTTATGATATTAAAGTTACCTCAGTGCAAATACCAGGTTGTGAGTACAACGGTAGTGTAACGATAGACAAACTTACCCAGATGACGATGACAGCTGCCTTCAAAGGTTGGAAAGATTGTAACACAGCTAAGTTACAACTCAAAGCAGAAGGAGGTAACCCTACTTATCGTTTCTACATTTGGAGTATAGATGGTGTACAACAATTTGCAGATGAACAAACTGCTATTGCTTCTACACAACCTATTGCATTGCAGTTGGCTCACCAAACGAGTGTAGATGTAGATGTACCAAACATTACTCAAGTGGGTGAATATGTGTTTATCGTAGGTGATATGGACAACGGTAAGTTTGCCTTGTCTAACAAAGTAACAATCACACCACCAAGTCCGCACGACTTTACGGTATCGGTAACTCAAGAAATAGAGTGTGAAAGTAATCCTAATAGTGGTCATATTAATATGATATTCCCTCCGGGAAGTCAAAATCAGAATCGCACTATTAGACTTTATGAATTAGACGAAAATAACAATCGTAAGCCAACTGCACCTCGTACCAGCGCAGGAGGATTATTTACAGGCTTGCCAGCGGGCTCTTATGAAATAGAGATGATTTCTCAAGTAGGAGGTTCTACTTGTAGATTTATCAAGAAACCTATTATCATAGCTTCTACACAAGCACCGCTTAGAGCTTATGCAGGTGTGGTTGCCGATAAGGATTGCGATGCAAGCAACCAGTATAAAGTAGCGGTAAACAATGTAACAGGAGGCACTCCTCCTTACCGCTATAGTTTTGATGGTGAAGCTACTTATGGAACTAATAACATAGGCTTTATGGGAGGTTCAGGTAATGTGTATGTGAAAGACAGCAAGGATTGCCGTATTGTTATCCCTGTGAATATTGTTGCACAAACCGTACCGACTCTTACTGTTGCTAACCCTATTACCTATCGTTGTGATAATGGTTATGGAATGGTAACCGTAACAATTGCTTCAACCTCCAGTCAAACCTATGAATATAGTGTAGATGGTGGTGGTAAAACAGCTATTGCGGGTAATACCTTCAGTAGATGGTTAGCATCAGGTACACACTCTATCACGGTATACTATAAAACTTTGAATACAGCTACTACACCTAATGTATTGTACGTAGAAGATTTTGGTAAAGGTACTAATGAGTGCTTATCAGGAGCTACTACAGGATTGGTATGTAAAACAGATGGTGATTTAGCCGATGGTAATTACATACTTACAAGACAGGTAGGAGCAAAAGCTTCTTGGATATCATCACCTACAGATCCTTCGGGAGGACGCTATTTGGCTATTGCAGGAAATGGTAATAACGAAACTGCATATCAAAAACAAATAACAGGAGCGACAGCTCTTACCCCTATTACAGTGAGTTTTGATGCCTTGAATCTTATTTCAAGTGCTTCAGGAGTAGCACCACGTTTCAGTGTAGAGCTTTACAAGAGTGATGGATCACTACTTCGTGGTAAGAATGTAGGTACTGTGAATGCTACAAGCTGGACAAATATGAGTGTTACCTTTAGCGAAGCTGAATTAACCGGTCTTACCAATGGAACACTTGGTGTGAGAATTGTAAATACAGCAGTAGCAAGCTATGGTAATTTAGGCAATGATTACGTTCTTGATAATATTAAGATATCACAAGCTACACAATATTGTGCTTCACAAGTTTCTCAGTTAGTAGATATTGAGAAGTTCAAAGAAATGCGTATTGAAAAATACGGTACTGAAAAGAATGTATCTTGTATAGGAGCTAATGACGGAGAAGTACGTATTAGAGTTATTAATCCAGCTTCTAATACTATTAGATATTCAGTAGACCCTCATCAAGCAGTTTGGACAACCACTACTATTGATGCACAAGGAGTATTTACTATCACAGGACTATCAGCTACACAAAACGGTGTGGTGGCAGTACAAGACGCTAATAATCCTAACTGTATTACTACCTTGCAAACAGGTTATAAGATTGGAGAACCTACTCCTATTGTACCTACTGCGGTAGTAATGGAGAAAATAACTTGCTACAATGGCGGAAATGCTAAAGTAAAAGTATCGGCTATAGGAGGTACACCAGGTTATCAGTATCAAGTAGGATTGGTAACAGGAACGCTAAGTGCTCCTCAACCAGCAGCTAAAACGCCTAACCCTTATGAGTTTACTAATCTTGTAGCAGGAACTTATAGCTTAGTAGTAACTGATGCTAATGGCTGTAAAACAGAAACTACTTTTGAGATTGAAGATAAAGCTACTATTTCGGCTACTGCTGAACCTCAGTCTTACTGCTATAGAACAGGAGACGAGAAGAGAGTAGTTATCACAATGCTCAGTGGTAATGGTAATTATAAAGTACAACGTGTGGGAGGAGCTATCTATTCGTTCAATACTAATAGTTATGTATATCCAGACGCTTTACCAGCAGGCAACCATACTTTTGTAATAACTGATGGATTTGGTTGTAGTACAACTGTTACTACCCAAGTATACGACCCATTGACATTACAGGTATCGCCTACTACCCAACAGTATGCTGATTGTAAAGGAGGTAGTGTAACCTACACTCTTACAGCACAAGGTGGTATTCCAACAGCAATGAAAGAATTTAAATACAGTGTAGATAATGGAGTGACATATACTACCATAACGACTGCTTCTTCACAAGCTACTGTAGCAGTAAACGTAGCAGCTACTACTGTTATTAGATTCCAAGTAACCTATAAACCAGATGGTAGTGAATGTACTGCCGAACGTTATATCACCGTATTGAGTGACCCACCACGTTTCTTAAATACGTTTAACAGTACTAAAGCTACTTGTGGAAAAGCAAATGGTTCCGTAACTATTACGCCAAGTGATTACTATGTAGGTACAGTTTCGCATACTTTGGTAGTGAAGGATACAGCAGGTGTTGTACAAACTCCTACTGCTTTGGCACAAGGTAACTATATAGCTGAATTAACTGATGACCGTGGTTGTGTGGCTACACAAGCCTTTACTATTGACGCTGTACCACAACTTACTGCTACAGCTACTGTTACTAAGCAAATGGGTTGTACATCAGCAGCAGCTGATTTGGCAGCTATTACAGTAACGCTCATCAATGGAGGTGGTACTGCACCATTTGTAATACATTTGAGAAATGGCTTAAATGGTTATGAAAGTACACAAACTCTAACCTCATCTAATAATATGCCAGCGGTGTTCTCTGGTTTGGATTACGGTAATTACGACATTACTATTACCGATGCTAACAGTTGTGAGACCAGACTTAGCTCTATTATTAATCCTAATTCTAGTGTGATGTCTATCACTGCTGAGACACCAACAAGTTGTACAACTACAAGTAGTATGGTTATCAGAGCAAGTAATGGTACAACCTTTAGTGCAACTACCAATGCTTACTTTGCTGTATATCGTCCAGGAATTGTGAATCCACCAAATACGGTTACAGCACAGCAAGTAACTACTAATAACCTGAACGGAGGTACTGATATTTGGTATAAAGGAACGGCTTCAGGTACAGGAGTAGCTGTGAGAATACCAAACTTAACACCTGGTATCCAATATACGTTTGTGGTATACAATATAGCAACAGGTTGTAGATATACTCAGCAAGCTACTATGCCAGCGCCTACCGCTTCTACATTGGGGGCTACTTTGCAAGTTGCCAATGTGAAATGTGCAGGAGGTAGTGATGGTACAGTAAGCTATACCTTAACAGGATATCAAGGTAGTACTACAGCTATTACTTGGAAGATATTCAGAGAAGACAGTCACCAACAAGTGGGTGCAGGTGGAGCTGTAACCGCACCATTTAACGCTACTCAAAATACCAATAGTAACTTACCAGCAGGTAAATACTATATTGAGTTTACAGAAAACACCGGTTGTGTGAAAGCCTTCCCATTTGAAGTAAAACGGTCAGCAGTAGCATTGCAAGTATCCACTATGGCTACTCAGAAGGCTTCTTGTAATACACTCGGACAAGCGTGGTTGAATATCACAGGAGGAACTGCAAGCTATACTTATGGTTATGTAGCCTCAGGAGCTGCTTATAACCCAGCAGTAATGACAGGCACTACACAAGCTTCAACTTACATCAACTTGCCAGCAGGCTCTTGGGATGTGTACGTAAGCGATGCATATGGCTGTATACAACACGCTGCTGTAACGATAGGATTATTTGATGTTCCAAGTATATCGAATGTTACTGCCTTGAATTGCCAAGCTTATAACAATACGGCTGGTAAGATACCAGTGAGAGTAACACTCAACCAAATAGGACAAGGTAACCACTATTACACTTTAGATGGTAGCGCTGATCACCCAGTGGTATGGACAGTAGCTAACCAAGCCTTTGAGGTGGAAGTAGACCCATTGGTAAATCACACTATTGTAGTGAAAGATGTGAATGGTTGTGCTACGAGTACAACATTTAGCACAACAGCTATTATTACAGCTACTGCTACAGTGAGCAAAGTGAAGACTTGTGCTACTCCTACTGCTGAAATTACAGTAGTAGCTACAGGAGGTACAGGTGTGTATAGCTATACTTTAGAACGTTTGGATAATGGTTCAATAGCAGGTGAAATTATCAGAGAGAATGTAGCCTTGCCAGCAGGTGGTGTGGTAACGATTACCAACCCAACAGAAGCAGCTACTTACCGTATTAGTATCTTTGATGCTGAGACTGTTGATTGTCCTATCGTGAAAGAAGTACAAGTGGTAGACCCAACACCTATCGACCCATCAACCATAGTAGTTCAAGGATATAACGAAAAATGTAACTTAGGTCTTACTGCTACGCCTACTGGAAGCATAGATGTAGCTTTACCTACCGACAGTGATACTTATACCTTTAGAATTACAAGTGCTATCGACTTGACTACTGGTAATAATATAACAGTGACAGCTACTCCTTCGACAGCAGGAACTCATAACGCTACCTTTACGCAACTAAGAGGTACTACTCAAGGAGTGAGATACCAGATAACTGTTACTAATAGTACGGGTTGTACCGCAATGGTAGAAACAATACTTACCTCACCAGAGCCATTGAGCTTTGATGCAGATGTTCTTTCAGCTACTCAATATGTATGTGAGGGCGGTGCAGGAATGTCTACACCAAAAGTAACCGTAGATGTGACTAAGATACGAGGAGGTATTCCACCTTACACTACTGAGTTCTTTGACGGGACAGGTAATAGTTTGGGTACAGGTACTGAATATACCTTACCAAACCTTAACGGTGGTAGCTTCTACGTAAGTATAAAAGATGCTTCAGGCACTTGTAGCACCAATACAGCCAGTGTAACTGTAGCTCCAGCCTTTGCTCTTACCTCAATGAGTATTACCACAACTACCTCAGTAACTTGTGTGGTGGACGAAGTGATAAATATTAGCTTAACGGTAACGCCTACTTATATAGCAGGCACTCCATTACGCTATACTATTAGAGGTACTGATAACGGCTTTGTGGCCATTACTTCTACTACCGCTACAACTCTTAGCGTACCACTTACAGGTTCAAGTGGCTTTGGTAATAGCAATTATACAATAGAAGTAATTAATGAAACTACAGGTTGTAGCATTACAGGAGTACACAGTATCAGACAACCTAATACTTTTGCTGTAGAATCGACCAACCCTGTGAGAGCAGTTTGCCATAACGACAATGGTTCTATCACACTCGGATTAGTGGATACTGACCTTTCTAACGGTGACCAATCAACTAATGGATATACTTATACCATTACCTCAGTGGGCGCTACAGTAGCTACCTCTACATCGGGAACGATAGCAGCAGGTACACGTAGCTTTACTGTGAACTTGAAAGGTGGTTCTTATGATATTGAAGTAACGGTGAACGGAGTAGGTTGTAAAGTACCAAAAACACGCTTTACTATTCCTTCTAACCCTGCTGAGATAGAAGTAAGAGATGCTCGACAAAAAGTATCAGTGGATTGTAGCAACCGAAATGGGGTAGCAGCCTTAACAGTAGTAGGAGGTCAAGAAACCTTTACCGTAACGCTTACTCCTGCAGGTGGTGGTACTCCACACGTACAGACTAATGTGAGAGCAGGTGCTCCAGGTATTGAGTTTGGTGGTTTAGACGCAGGTAGCTATATCATTTCAGTAACCGATGCTTTAGGTTGTGCAACAGCTACAGGTACTTTAAGTGTAACTATCGACCCATATAGCGGTATCAATACCTCTACTATTTCGGTGACAACTACACCTATCAGTTGTATTGATGCTAACGACGGTACTCTTAAGGTAACAGGTGTAACAGGAGGAGCACGTCCTTACCACTATATTTTGGTAAGAACATCGGCTACAGGAAGTGATTTACCTGAAATAGCTACTAATGATAATGAAGCTACCTTTACAGGTATTGAACCAGGTACTTACCGTGTGGATATAGTAGATGCTAAGAACTGTTCGGTAACCGTAGCAGGAAGCTATACCTTTACGAATCCGCAACCTATAACTGCTGATATTGATGAAATAAACTCAACCTTCTTTACTTGCTATGGTGAGAATAGAGGTAGTGTAACGGTTCACAATATCGCAGGAGGTACAGGTTCTTATACAGTAAATATCGTAAGAGCTGATAATAACCAGAGAATAGACGGACGTTCAGGAGTGACAGCAGGTTCATCAGAAACCTTCTCAGGATTAGCTCCATCACCTAAGAACACTTATTACCAAGTAGTGATACAAGATACTAATAAGTGTACGATGACTAAGACACTCAGCTTTACTGTAGAAGAATTCCCTGATATAGCTATAAGCTACGTGGAACAAGAAGGTACTTGCGAAATGAATACTAATAACTATGTAGACCATTTGGTAGTACGCTTCAGAAATACAGAAGTTGATTACTCTAAGATAACTTATAGTCTTAACGGTACGGCAAGTCGTACAGCCTTTACTCGTACGGTAGGTAATATAGCTTACATCGATAACTTTGATAGAACAACTCGCACTCAAACTATTCACATACATTACACTGCAGTTGCTCCTATCACAGGATACTGTACAACAAGCAAGACCTTTACGGTAGACCAAATCACTCCGCTTGTACTCAGTCAGGTAACTAATACTACTCTCAATACGATAGAAGTGATAGCTACAGGTGGAGTAACCAGCACAGTGAAGGGTTATACTTACTATTTCAACGGAGTGGAAAGCGGTGATAACCGTGTGTACAAGCTTAAACATAATGACCCTGAACGAATAGACAATGGTAGACGTATTAAGATTATAGACGTGAAGGTGGAAGATGCCCAAGGTTGTGTACGTACAATGACGATAGAAAAAGAATATCTCGACATTGAAGTACCTAACTTCTTTACCCCAGATGGCGACGGTCTTAACGATGTGTGGAAACCTAAGAACTTAGACAACAACGTGAATGCCCGCTTCTACATCTTCGACCGCTATGGTAGACGTGTAGCACTGCTTAAATCAGGAGAAGGTTGGGACGGTACTTACGACGGTCGTAGCTTACCAGCAGGTGACTACTGGTATATCATTGAGGTGAATGATGAGCTATACGACAAACGTGAGTTCTACGGTAACTTTACATTATACCGATAATTAATAAAGTTTCTCCATAACTAAAAAGAGCTGTTCAGCAATGAACAGCTCTTTTTTTATTGAACTTATCATAACAAAGTTATGAATACAAAAACTCGCCTATCTATTGGTTTAATAAAGTTGCTATACAAAGTAGTGCTGAAAAAATCGCTACTGAAATAGTAGTAGGAGCAGGTACTTTTACAGCTAAAAGTGCTGTAAAGAGTACTAAAAGCACGTTTATAACAAGTACATAACGAAAGGTGATAGGCAGTTGTAACTGATAATGTAAGCCATTGGCTATGCCAGCGAAGATAAGAGCTAAGCCGGCACTGAAAAACCAAAAGGCTTCTGCTGAAAGTTGGTTGTATTTCTTGAAACTAAGTGCTGAATGGGCTATGCCTAACAGTATAATTCCAACAATAGCAACCCCGTACAATATTTTCATCGGTACAGAAGTTTATAATTACTTTGCAAAGATACAAATTAATACCATAATGCAAAAAATGCCAATAATACTCATTAATACCAAAAATGCCAGAAATACTAATAATGCCAAATCAATGAGGAGATGCACTACAAAAGACGGTGCGAGGTCGTAGCACGGCAGGCGGGTAAGCAAAGAATGAATGGGGAATGACGAACAAAAGACGAACAAAAGACGAAGGAAGAACGAAGGAAGAACGAACAAAAAATGAAGATAACCTCCCCCTAACCCCCTCCAAAGGGGGAACTGTAGCGACGCAAAGACGGTGCGAGGTCGTAGCACGACAGGCGGGTAAGCAAAGAATGAATGGAGGAACGACGAACAAAAGACGGTGCGAGCCGCACGGGCAGTCGTAGCACGACAGGCAAGTAGATAAAGAATGAATGGGGGAATGACGAACAAAAGACGAAGGATGAACGAACAAAAGACGAAGAAAGAACGAAGGAAAGACGAACAGAGAACGAACAAAAAATGAAGGTGAGTTGAAGTTGAGGTAGAGATGAAAAGAAGGTTATTAGTGGATTTTCAACTTTGCCCAAGTTTCAAACTTTGGCAAAGTTTACAGGTAACTTTGGAGAAGTTCATACATAAACGAATGATGAGTAAATGAAATTGAGGTAAGGGGTGGAGGTAGGGTATTTCACAATAGTTTAAGGTTTTATTTTATTAGGATTTTATTTGGTTGCAAAAATTTTGCATCATTAAAAATAAGCTTTTAGAAGGATATTTAGTAAAAAAACTCTTTACATATTGGTGCTAAATCAAAAATATTATGTACTTTTGCCCAAATTTATGTAGTGGGCTTTGTAAAAAAACTACCTGTTGGAGTTAATAATCACTATGTGAGTTATATAAGAATTAATTTAGAGAATTACAATGGAGAAAATAACCGCTGCCATTACGGCTGTTGGAGGGTATGTACCTGAAGATGTTCTGACTAATGAGATGTTAGAAAAAATGGTAGATACTAACGACGAGTGGATTTACACCCGTACCGGCATCAAAGAAAGACGCATACTCAAAGACCCTAATAAAGGTTCTTCCTTTTTAGGTATTGAAGCCGCTAAAGACCTCATTCGCAAAACAGGTCTCGACCCTAAAGAAATTGACTTAGTAATCTTAGCGACTGCTACCCCTGATATGCCTGTAGCCCTTACGGGACCTTATGTAGCTTCGCAAATAGGGGCTGTAAATGCTTTTTCATTTGATTTGCAAGCTGCTTGTTCGAGCTTCTTATTTGGGGTTTCGGTAGCTGCTAAATACATAGAATCAGGAAGGTATAAAAAAGTACTCTTGGTGGGTGCCGATAAAATGTCGTCTATTATTGATTATACTGACCGTGCTACTTGCATTATCTTTGGCGATGGGGGAGGGGCTGCGCTCTTTGAACCTAACTACGAAGGTATGGGCGTGCAAGATGAACTGTTAAAGAGTGACGGTGTTGGGCGCAACTATCTGTATATAAAAGCAGGGGGCTCTCTTTGTCCGACCACGGCTGAAACTGTTGCCAACAAAGATCATTTTGTATTCCAAGATGGTAAAACGGTGTTTAAATATGCGGTTACGGGAATGGCTGATGTAGCAGAAGAGCTTATTAAACGTAACGGTTTGACCTCAAACGATGTGCAATGGCTTACGCCTCACCAAGCGAATAAACGCATTATTGATGCTACTGCTGAGCGTATGGGCTTATCACCAGAGAAGGTGATGCTTAACATTCATAAATACGGTAATACTACTTCGGCAACTATTATTTTAGCTCTCAGTGATTATGAAGCACAACTCAAAAAAGGTGATAACATAGTATTAGCAGCCTTTGGAGGAGGTTTCACTTGGGGAGCTGTTTACCTCAAATGGGCTTATGACGGAGCCCTCTATCACAAATAAAGAACAACCATTGAGAAAAACACAATATACGTATGGATTTAAGAGACATTCAAAATTTAATTAAGTTTGTTGCCAAGTCGGGGGCAAGCGAAGTGAAATTGGAAATGGAAGATGTAAAAATCACCATTAAAACGAACCCTGATGAAAGTGGCAAAGAACAAGTGTTTGTACAACAATTGCCTGTAGCACAGCAGCTACCCCAGTTGCCTTTGCAACAGCAAGTGCCTGTACAACAGCTTCCTGCAACTGAACCTACCGACAGCAAACCTGCAACACCTGCCGATGACGATAGCAAATACATCACTATCAAATCGCCGATGATTGGTACTTTTTACCGTCGCCCTGGTCCAGACAAGCCGCTATTTGTGGAAGTAGGTTCAACCATCTCTAAAGGTAGTGTAATTTGCATTATTGAGGCGATGAAACTCTTCAACGAAATAGAATCAGAAGTTTCTGGTAAGATAGTTAAGATATTGGTTGATGATTCTTCACCTGTAGAGTTTGACCAACCATTGTATTTAGTTGACCCATCATAAACTAAGTAATATGTTTAAAAAGATATTGATAGCCAACCGTGGAGAAATAGCCTTACGCGTGATACGTACGTGTCGCGAGATGGGTATCAAATCGGTAGCCGTATACTCTACTGCCGATGCCGACAGCTTGCACGTGCGTTTTGCCGATGAAGCTGTGTGCATAGGACCTCCACCCAGCAAAGATTCATACTTAAAAATACCTAATATTATAGCCGCTGCCGAAATTACCAATGCCGATGCGATACACCCAGGCTATGGTTTCCTTTCGGAAAATGCGAAATTCTCTAAAATTTGCGCTGAACACGGCATTAAATTCATAGGAGCCTCACCCGAAATGATTGAGAAAATGGGTGATAAGGCTACCGCCAAAGCTACTATGAAAGAAGCGGGTGTGCCTACCGTACCAGGTTCTGACGGATTGGTACGCGACTTGGAACACGCTAAGCAAATAGCCAAAGAAATAGGCTATCCTGTAATGCTGAAAGCTACTGCAGGTGGCGGTGGTCGCGGGATGCGCGATGTGTGGAAAGAGGAAGACCTCGAAAAAGCCCTTAACAGTGCGATGCAAGAAGCAGGTGCTGCCTTTGGTAACGATGCGATGTATATGGAAAAACTCATTGTAGACCCACGTCACATCGAGATTCAAATTGTAGGCGACCAGTACGGCAAGGCTTGTCACCTTTCTGAACGCGATTGCTCAATACAACGTCGCCACCAAAAACTTACTGAAGAAACACCGTCGCCTTTTATGACGGACGACCTTCGCAAGCGTATGGGAGAAGCGGCTGTAAAAGCTGCTGAGTATATCAAGTACGAAGGGGCAGGAACTGTAGAGTTCTTGGTGGATAAAGACCGTAATTTCTACTTTATGGAGATGAATACCCGTATACAAGTAGAACACCCTATCACCGAGCAAGTGATAGATTACGACCTTATTCGTGAGCAAATATTAGTAGCAGCGGGAGTGCCTATCTCAGGCAAGAACTACACGCCTAAACTGCACGCTATCGAATGCCGTATCAATGCTGAAGACCCTTATAACGACTTCCGTCCGTCGCCAGGTAAGATTACTACCCTGCACGCACCGGGAGGTCACGGGGTACGCCTTGATACACACGTGTACAGTGGTTATGTGATTCCGCCTAACTATGACTCGATGATTGCGAAGCTCATCACTACAGCGCAAACCCGTGAAGAAGCGATAGCGAAGATGAAACGCGCTTTGGACGAATTTGTAGTAGAAGGTGTGAAAACCACCATTCCGTTCCACTTGCAACTAATGGATGACCCCGATTATTTAGCAGGGAATTACACTACTAAGTTTATGGAGGACTTCCAGATGAAACCACAAGTGGCAGAATAATGGAATAGAAATGATTATATAAAGAAAGGGACTGTCTAACTCAATGGAAGGATAGTCCCTTTTATGTAGTTACAATATTATGATATATCTTATAGCGTACCTTATCTGCTGGGTAGTAGCTGTTGTGTTGTATAACTTTTCTTTTAATGAGAGTTTTGTATATACGGCATTGTATGCCCATTTGGTATATGGAGTAGGCTTTTTTGGGTTGTTTAACTTTGTAGGGCACTCAGTACTCAGTGAGAGAGTAGCTAAAACCATAGGCTGGATATCTAACGGTTTTCAAAAAGAATTGGGTTTTGTATCCTTAGGAATAGGCATTAGTGGAATATTATGCCATTGGTTTCGGGATGGATTTTGGTTGGCAACCGCTATTCCGTTTAGTGTATTCTTGATAGGAGCAGCCTTGTTACACATTGCTGAAATGAAGCGAAAACACAATTTTAACAAAGGCAATGTATGGATTATCCTTCCTGATTTGCTAATGCCCTTGACGTTATTAATATTGTTTATACTGAATTAGATATGAAACTCATAGCAATGATACCTGCCCGTTATGGTGCGACGCGCTTTCCTGCGAAACTGATGCAAGACCTTTGTGGCAAGCCTGTGATAGTACACACTTACCAAAGGGTGGCTGATACCCACTTGTTTGATGAAGTGTATGTGGTAACCGATGATGACCGTATTGAAAAGGTGATACGAGAGGTAGGAGGGAAAGTAATTCGGAGTAAGAAGGAGCATAACAGCGGTAGCGACCGCTTGGCGGAAGCCTCTAAAGATTTGGAGGTAGACATCATTGTAAATGTGCAAGGAGATGAGCCTTTTACCGATAAAGAGAACTTACAAAAAGTAATTGATATTTTCGCTAATGACACAGATAAAAGCATAGCAGTAGCCAGCTTGATGGAACGAATTACTGACCCAGAAGATATTGCAAACCCGAATAATGTGAAGGTTGTAGTGAATAAATTTGGTGAAGCATTGTATTTTTCGAGGAGTTTTATACCTTTCCCACGCGACCCTAACACCGATGTGCCTTATTATAAGCACATAGGTATTTACGCCTATCGTAAGGAAGCCTTACAACAGTTCACACAGTTGCCACCATCATTGTTAGAAGAGACTGAAAAATTGGAGCAATTGCGCTATTTGGAAAATGGGTTTAAAATACGATTGGCACTAACCAATATCCCTACCATAGGGATTGATACTCCCGAAGATTTAGAGAGAGCACGTAAGCGAATGGCTACACAAAAGTGATAAAAACAGGGAGAAAAATGCTAAAATAGAGGGAGATGAAGTAGAATTTTAGTAATTTATTAATATTGATTATCAGTAAGTTGTAAAAAAGTTAATAACTTATTGATGAGAAAATGCTGTAAAGTTTCTTTTTTTCTATATCTTTGCTACGTCTAAAAGAGTGCAAAGGCAGGAATAGAGACGCCTAATTTTTAGAAATATAATAACGAATTAAACAAAAAATTATCGGCTATATATCTAATATAGTTGTTTATGTAAAAAATGAAATATAACAAGTATTACGTAGGGTTAGATATCGGGACTACCAAGATTGTAACTATGGTAGGAGCCAAAAACGAATACGGGAAGATTCAGATTTTAGGTTATGGGCAATCTAAAAGTGAAGGCATTAATAAGGGAGTAGTGACTAATATAGCGAAAACTACTCAATCGATTATGGATGCCATTCAAGATGCCAAAGAAAAAACAGGATTGGAGATTGAGAACGTAGTAGCAGGTATCGCAGGACAAAACATAATCAGTCGTTCACATAGTGATTATATTACCCGTACAGACCCTGAACAACTTATAGACTTTGAAGATTTAGAGCGCTTGAAAGAACAGGTGTTCTCTATAGCACTTTCGCCAGGGCAAAAGATTATTCACGCATTGCCACAAGATTATAAGGTGGATAATGTGGGAGATATAAAAGAACCTATCGGTATGATGGGGACGCGTTTAGATGCTACTTTTCACTTAGTTATTGGGCAAGTAAGCGCTATAAAAGGGATTACTCGCTGTGTGGAGATGGCACATCTAAAGCCTATAGGTCTTACCTTGGAACCGATTGCTTCTGCTAATGCTGTGTTAAGCGAAGAGGAAAAAGATGCAGGAGTAGTATTGGTGGATATAGGAGGAGGTACTACTGATGTGGCTATCTTTAAGGATGGTATTATTCGTCATACCGCCGTAGTACCTTTAGGAGGAAATATTATTACTGATGACATCAAAGAAGGTTGTGGCATACTCACACGTCAAGCCGAGATGCTGAAAGTAGAGTTTGGTTCAGCTTGGCCAGGAGAGAACCGAGATAATGAGATAGTATCAATACCTGGTATAAAAGGGAAGGAACCTAAAGAAATAACACTTAAAAATCTTTCTAAAATTATTCACGCAAGGGTAAGTGAGATTATCAACTTGGTATTTAACGTGATTAAGAATTACGGACACGAAGAGACTAAGAAGAAGCTTTTTGCGGGGATAGTATTGACAGGAGGAGGAAGCCAACTGAAACATATTGTTCAGCTGGTAGAATACATTACAGGAATGGATACCCGTATAGGTTACCCTAATGAGCACTTGGCAGGAAATTCTGACCCTAAACTTACTTCACCTATTTACTCTACCGCTATAGGTCTTGTGATGAGCGCTATTGATAATGAAGCTGAAGAGCAATTTAAGAAACGCTTTGAGGAAGTAAGAGCTCAAGAACGTGCTGAAGAGGCAATGGAGAGTAGAATGGGATTGGTGGTAGAGACTTTACCAACAGATTCGCAGGCTTCAGAACTTGACAAACAACCTATCACAATAGTAGATTCACCAAAAATAAACGTTTTTAGCGATAAGGAAGAGGAAGATGAAGCAGGAGCACATAGAATAAGTAGAGGTTGGTGGAGTAAGTTGAATGAAAAACTAAAAGACTTCTTAGATAGTGAAGATTAAGTAGAAACAAATAATTATGATTTTTTGATATGAATTCGGACATTCAATTTGATTTGCCAAAGAATATTAGTAACTATATCAAAGTTATTGGCGTAGGAGGCGGAGGGTGCAACGCCGTAAATTTTATGCACAACGAAGGTATAAAAGGGGTAGATTATGTGGTCTGCAATACAGATGCACAAGCATTGGAAAACAGTCCTATCCCTAATAAAATTCAGTTAGGAGTTACCCTTACAGAAGGATTAGGAGCAGGAGCTAACCCTGATATTGGAGAAAAAGCGGCTCTTGAAAGTATTGAGGATATTCAACGTACTTTGGAAGGGAATACCCAAATGGTGTTTATCACTGCGGGTATGGGAGGCGGTACAGGTACTGGAGCAGTGCCCGTAATAGCTAAACAAGCTAAGGATATGGGTATTCTTACCGTTGCGATTGTAACCACTCCATTTAATTACGAAGGCTTAAAACGTAGTCGACAAGCGCAAGCAGGTATTAAAAAACTACGTGAATGTGTAGACTCTCTTATTGTTATTAATAATAATAAAATCAATGAAATATACGGTGATTTAAGTATTAAGGAGAGCTATGGTAAAGCCAATGAGATATTATTGAAAGGGGCTAAAGGTATGGCTGAGGTAATCAGTAAACACTACCTTGTAAATATTGACTTACGAGATGCCCGTACCGTACTTGAAAACGGGGGTACAGCTATTATGGGCTCAGCATCAGCTGAAGGTGATAATAGAGCTTATGAAGCAGTTGCAGCTGCTTTAAATTCTCCTTTGCTAAATGACAATAAGATTGCTGGAGCTAAAAATGCTCTTCTTTTGATTACTTATGGTAAGAAAGAAGCTACTCAGCGCGAAGTTACTGAAATAAGTAGTTTTATTCAAGAACAAGCAGGTGATAATATGGCTGACCTTATCTATGGGATAGGTGAAGATGAATCATTAGGGGAAGCTATCTCTGTGATAGTTATTGCCACAGGATTTGATGCTGATCAGCAACAAGAAATAGTGAATGCCGAAACTAAAAAGGTAATTCATATTCTTGAGGAAAATCAAACAGCTACACGTGATTTAACAGAGCCTAAAGGTACTGTGGTCAATGCTGTGAATAACACTTTTCCCATTTCTTCAATCCCTGAAATAAAAAAAGAGCCTTCAATATCAGATTTATTTAATATCTGGGTAGACTGTGAGGTGGTTACAGCCGTAAATGATGAGTTTGTGATAGTGGATAAGTCTATTCCTAAAATTAATAGTTATCAAACTATTGAAAAGAAAATTGAAGTACAGACTCAGCAACCAACATCAGTAAAACAAGAAGAACCTAAAAAAGAGGCTCCAATCATTCACCAATTGAGCGAGGATATTCATAAAGAAGTGCCTCAAGTAGAACGCCGAAAAATACCTCCTGTTGTAAATCAAGAAGGAGAAATACGTTATACTTTAGAAGACTATACAGAGCTTGAAAGAACTTTTAGAGAAGCAAAACCTAATTCTTTTACAGAAGATAAAAACTCAAATGAGTTTGTCCTTTATAAAAAAGAGGAAGAAGCTAAGCCTAAAACTTCTGCTTCTTCAGGTCAATTAGATATGTTTGCTGAAGAAGAGGATATAGAGTCTTCACTGAACCCTATTGATAGTAGAATTTCAGATGTAATGAAACGCTCTCGTTCTAACCGCTTGCAAGATTACAACTACAAGTTTGGAAGTAATAATCAATCACGTACCTCTATGGGTAAAGATAGCGCAGGCGAAATGCAAATAAGAAAAAACAATTCTTATTTGCACGATAATGTAGATTAGTTTTATAGACTCATCTATGAGAAAAACCATATTTCAATAAAAGACGGGAAGTTTAATTTTAAACTTCCCGTCTTTCTATATAATTACTATTTTAATTAGCCTTACAATACTCTATTCATATCCCACTCTTCAAGATATTTAGCTACGCGTTGCACAAACATTCCTCCTAAGGCTCCATTTACAACACGATGGTCATAACTATGAGAAAGCATTAGTTTATAGCGAATGCCTATTGTATCTCCTTCTGGAGTTTCAATTACAGCAGGAACTTTTTGAATTGCTCCTATAGCTAAGATTCCTACTTCTGGCTGATTGATAATAGGAGTACCAAACAAAGTGCCAAATGAACCTATATTGGTTACTGTATAAGTGCCATCTTTCACTTCATCAGGCTTGAGAGCATTATTGCGAGCTCTATTAGCAAGGTCATTTACTACTTTTGCCATACCTCTTAAACTGAGCTCATCAGCGTTCTTTATAACAGGAACAATTAAGTTACCGTCTGATAGTGCAGTAGCCATTCCTATATTGATATTTTTCTTCTTGATAATTTTATCTCCTTCTACCGAAATATTCATCATAGGGAAATCAACAAGTGCTTTGGCAACCACTTCCATAAAGATAGGTGTAAAAGTGAATTTCTCTCCTTCACGTTCTTCAAATGCTTTTTTCACTTTGTTACGCCATTTCCATATGCGCGTTACATCTACCTCAATAAAACTTTGTACGTGTGCTGAAGTAAGTTTGCTTTTTAGCATATGCTCGGCAATGAGTTTACCCATACGGCTCATCTCAATTCGTTCTTCACCGTGTTTGATGTAAACTCTGTTATCCGCAGGAGTAGCTCCAAAAGTAGCTGAAGACTTTATTTTTCCTTGTGTTCTATGCGTTAGATAGTCGAGAATGTCGCTCTTGGTTACACGGTCGTTTAACCCCGTACCTCTGATACTGTCTAACTCGCTTAGGCTAATACCTTCTTTCTTAGCGATATTCTTTACCAAAGGCGAGTAAAAACGCTCTGTTTTGCTGAAGTCTACTTGTGGTTGAGCTAAGGTAGTTTGCTGTATGTTAGCAATATCTTTTTCTAAATTGTCAACCGATTGTTCTACAGTATCAAAAGTTTCTTCTTGATTACCAATCTCTTCTTCGGTCTCAATAACGGCTAATACTTCACCTACTTTCACTACCTCGTCCACTTGAAACTTGATTTCAACCAGTACGCCCGATACTTCAGTAGGGACTTCACTATCTACTTTATCCGTAGCTACTTCCACAATACTTTCTTCGGCTTCCACAGGGTCGCCTACTTTTTTTAGCCAATTGGTAACAGTGGCTTCTGCTACACTTTCACCCAATGAGGGTAATGTTACTTCATATCTTCCCATTTTCCTGCTATTTTATTTCTTTTACCTCTTGTGGGAGGTTCATATTTTTGGTTAATACGCTTATCTTATTAAGGTCTATATCACCTGTAAGCGATAATACAATAGTTTGTTTTGAAGTCTCGGTAGGTTCTACAAGCATTAGCAGTTCCGATACGTGAGTAGCATCTTTTCCTCCTTTGGTGTAGAATTTCACATTCTGAGCTTTGTCTTTTACTCGCATTAATTCGGATAGTCCAGCGGTTTTAAGATATTCTTGTGCTTCCGTTTTCATCAGTCCGGCAGCTGTCTTGCTTTCAGTAGTGAATATCTTCATTCCTTTCAGCTTATTAGCAACCTCCATAAACTCTTTAGCTTCAGCATCTTTACTATCAATTTTTGAGAGCATCTGAAACATCTTCTGCGATACTACCACAGTGCTGATATCTTTATTAGCCTCCAGTTTGTCAAAAGCTGTTTGTCCGCTAACGGTTATGCTCACCCAAAAAGCAGATAGCATTAATATTTTCTTTATCTTCATAGTAACAATATGTTGTTAATGTTCTTTAACGATTTTATTTTTAGTCTCTTCATATTCTCTGAGGTATTGCACTTTCTCAGCGCCTTTATTGTATTCCTCTGAGAGTATCAAAAGCCCTTTTCTTATTACCTGATAGTTGTACTCAGCCTCTTTGCATTCCCGTTGCTGTTTTAACCAATAAGCAGTGCCTAATCCTATCGCTACTGCTATGAGTACACAAATTGTAATAGTTTTTTTCATCTTTTGTTGTAACTTTGTTAATGCCTTCTGAATATTGATAAATCGAAGTCAAGAAAGTAAAGAGCGATTAGTACCAATACCAATAGCACTATCCAAAAAGTCTTGTTTACCCCTGCGTTCTTTCGGTTCCGACTCTCATTGCGGATAGCGCGCCATTCTTCCGTGAAATGGTTCGTCACTGTTTCACGGTCTCTGCGTATGCGTGATCCCATCTCAAAAGGGTTACCTTCTTCTTTCCCTTCGTAATAACGAGGGGTATAGTTAAAGCGCTTGTTTTTTGGTAATTTAAATAATCTAATCTTCATAATGATGCAAAGGTATAAAATAATTCATAACTAACAATAAAATATTGCACAAAAATTATTCCAATAAGTTATCTATTTGTGCCATTACTTCCTTAATGATGTGATTTTCATCGATTATGTTTTCGGAAAGTTCTGTTTTACTTTTCTGTAATCTGATGATTTTTTCCTCAATAGTATCCTTGCTCACAAAGCGTATTACGTTCACTTTATTTTGTTGTCCTATGCGGTGTGCCCTCCCAATAGCTTGTTTTTCTGAAAACGGATTCCACCACGGGTCTAATAACAAAACATAAGAGGCTTGCGTGAGATTTAAGCCTACTTCACCTGCTTTTAGCGAAATGAAAAAGAACGGTATATTAGGGTTGTTCTGAAACATTTCTACTTGATTTTTCCGCTCAAACGAAGGCGTTTCGCCCGTTAGTTTGGCATATTTTATCCCTTTTTTGTTACACCACTCTTCATAAAGTGCTAAATGACTCACAAAACTGCTAAATATAAGTGCTTTTCTTGACGATTGTAGCAGTTCTTCCATATATTCTGTCACTTCTCCGTACTTTCCTGATGCAATTTTACTCTCTTTATCCACTAATTTAGGGTGCAAGCTTATTTTTCTTAGCCTCATTAGCATATTCAGGGTGTTAAATTCAGTGATGGGCTCATTAATCTGCAAAAGCTGATTGCGCACCTTCGATTTTTCTGTTTCATACCACTTGCTTTGGGCTTCAGTCATAGGACAGTAGATAATTTGCTCTTCCATTTCTGGCAAATCGTCAAGCACTTGCTCCTTTGTTCGCCTTAGTAAAAACGGACTGATAATGGTCTTTAACTCCTCTAAGGCTTGTGTGTTCTTCTTTTTGCTGATTTCTACTTCATAGTTTTTGTAAAACGAAGCATAACTTTTCAGTATATTCGGATTGATAAACTGCATTTGTGACCATAAATCACTGAGTGAGTTCTCAATAGGTGTCCCACTCAATGCGATGCGGTGACTCGCTTTTAGGGTGTGTATTGCCTTGAACGTTTTAGAGTTCTTGTTTTTAATGCGTTGGCTCTCGTCCAAAATAATGTACCTAAACTCATACTTCTGAAAGAGTTCTACATCGCGTTCCACTATGGGGTAACTGGTAAAAACCACATCGTAATTGCCTAAGCGCTTGGCTTTTACTTTTCGGTCAGCCCCCACGTATTGCGTACATTTAAAATGTGGAGCAAACCGTTTAGTCTCGTCATACCAGTTAAAAATAAGCGATGAAGGCAGAATAACCAGCACTTTTAAAGCCTCCTTACTCTTTTCTATCCCCGAAAAAAGGTCGATAGTTTCAATAGCTTTTTCAGGCAAGGCATCGTGTATAGCTACCAATAAAGCAATGGTTTGCAATGTTTTACCAAGTCCCATATCATCAGCAAGACACGCCCCTACGCCGTTGTAATAGTGTTGCAAAAGCCACTCAACACCCTCTATTTGATACGGACGCAAGGTCGCTCGTAGGTTAGGGGAGGGGGTGTAGCTCACCTTTTCTACTAAGTTCTGAGGTTTTATCTCGGGTACTGCTTCCAAAAGCGCGTAGTTACTCTTCGCAATTTGTAGTTTTTCCTGCCTAACTTGCGCGTATTTGGCAATACTACTGAACTTACTAAACCATTCTTGAGGGATAATGAACGCTTTTCCGTCAGAAAGTAAGTAAATAGGGTTGTTTTCTTTTAAATTCTTGATTAAATCTTTAAAATGAAAGCTATTTTCTCCTTGTTTTACCCTTATATTGAGGTCAAACCAATCGTTTTCACTATTTGTTTCTGCAAAAATAAGCTCAGGTAAGTGTCTGCTTATCTCTTTTCCACTTTCTATGCTGAAAGTATGAAAGCTAAATCCTGCTGCTTCCAATTCTTTTTTGCAGTGTAACAGATGAAAATACGAAGCAAAAGGGTCTTCACTTTTGATGGAAAAAGTACCTCCGTCATTCACAAAACCTAACTGTTCTAAAAACTGATACTTTTTAGCTTCTTCTTCTTTATTCCGTTGATAATTATGTATTTTAATGTCGTTATTTTCACTTATTTCTAACTCAGATTGGTTGTTTTTCGCTTGATTACTGTCAAAAACATAACCATTATAGTCAAAATGTAAGTATATTTTATAATGATTGGCAAAGAAATCGTACAATATATCCAATTCACACCCCTTTAATTCATTTTGTGTGATAATATCGAAGCCTTTAGCTTCTACCTGTGCATTTCTTAGTACCTTTTTGAGGAATTTCTCAAAGTATTCAGGAAAGGTTTTTTCAGGGATAAAGGTAGCTTCTTTGTTCAGAAAAGGTTTTAAGTGTGAAGCTTTGATGTGAGCTACTCTCACCACTTGCTTTTTTAGCACAATCCAAGCGTATGCATTGTTCAGCAGTTCAATTTGGCTTCCACAAGGCAGTAGTTTTTCATCACCATTTTGCAACAATAACCGGTAACTAATGCCTCCTTCAGTTTTGGTAAATTCTAATAAAGGTTCAATTATATTTGTACTTACTTGCAATATTTTCTTACTGATATCGTCCTTATGAGTGTAGTTAGTAGTAATAAACAGATTGTTTTCTGCAATTATAGACAGTAATTCAGCTGTTTTTTCTTCTATTTGTTGCTCAATATGCTTTTTTATTTGAATATTTTTGTATATTTCTTCAAAACTATCACCTTTTTTAAGATATTTTTGATGCAGAATATTAGGTTGCAGACTATTTACGATACTTAAAGCCTTCTTTTCCTCTTCCGACAACTGAAAATCAGCTAAACTATGTAATACTTCCGCTGTCGCTTTTTTGTAAAACGAGGTGTACCCGTTTTGTTTTTCAGCCAAATAAGCATTAGGCAAGACTATTTCTATAGTAGGGTGAAAGCTAAAATCAAAAAATAAAAACATAACTCAATAATCTAACTGCTGTAAGGTTTTGTATTTAGTCTGCAAAGGTACGGTATTTTTACAGGAATAAAAAAACTGACCACCCTCTTTTTATCAACAATCATACAAAAAACACCTACTAACTAATACTTTACAATTACCTTATCATCATCTTTGCGTCGCTACAGTTCCCCCTTTGGAGGTTGTCCGCGAGAGCGGAGTAAGTGAATAGGGGGAGGTTACTTTGGTCTTTTGTTCGTCTCTTCTTTATCTGCC
>NZ_BPUU01000007.1:0-36317 GCF_054772415.1 Capnocytophaga sp. HP1101 | reverse complement strand
GCTCGCACCGTCTTTGCGTCGTTACACTCCCCCTTTGAAGGGGGGCGGGGGGGATGTTTTTAGTATTTTCTCTTGGTCTTCCCTTCGTCTTTTGTTCGTTCATCGTTCGTCTCTTCTTTATCTGCCTGTGCGGCTCGCACTATCTGCCTGTGCGGCTCGCACCGTCTTTGCGTCGCTACAGTTCCCCCTTTGGAGGGGGTTAGGGGGAGGTTACTTTGGTCTTTTGTTCGTTAATTATTTATCTGCCTGTGCGGCTCGCACTATATGCCTGTCGTGCTACGACCTCGCACCTGCCTGTCGTGCTACCACCTCGCACCTGTCATTTTGTCATTTCCCGTCACTTTGGTACTCTTTTCGCTATATTCCCGCGATGAATAACACTTAAAAGTAAAAGGTAAGCTCTGTATTTTATCTTTTAACTAAAATAATAATGAAAGGAAATATAAATGTCTCTGTGGAAAACATCTTTCCATTGATTAAAAAATTCTTGTATAGCGACCACGAGATTTTCCTCCGTGAGCTTATTTCTAACGCTACCGATGCAACCTTAAAACTCAAACACCTCACCACTATAGGCGAGGCGAAGGTGGAGTACGGCAATCCGATGATTGAGGTGAAGGTGGATAAAGACAATAAAACCCTACACATCACCGACCAAGGGATTGGTATGACGGCTAAAGAAGTTGAAAAATACATCAACCAGATAGCCTTTTCAGGAGCTGAAGAGTTCTTGGAAAAATATAAAGATACAGCTAAAGATGCCGGTGTGATAGGGCATTTTGGTTTGGGTTTCTATTCGGCTTTTATGGTTGCCAAACAAGTGGAAATCATCACCAAATCCTATACCTATGCTCCAGCCGTACGCTGGGTATGCGATGGTAGCCCTGAGTTTACCTTAGAGGAAACTGACCTGCGCACCGAACGCGGTACTGAAATCATTCTGCACATTGCTGATGATTCGACCGAGTTTCTGGAAGACTACCGCATTGAGGAACTGTTGCGCAAGTACAACCGCTTTATGCCCGTGCCTATCAAATTCGGCACCAAGCAAGAGCCTTTGCCACGCCCCGAAAATGCTCCCGACGATTACAAAACCGAGTACGTAACGGTAGATAACATTGTAAATAACCCCAACCCTGCGTGGACGAAACAACCAGCCGATTTGAAAGAGGACGATTACAAGGCATTCTACCACGAACTGTACCCAATGCAGTTTGACGAACCGCTGTTTCACATACATCTGAATGTAGATTATCCGTTCCACCTTACTGGTATACTGTACTTTCCGAAACTGACCAACGATATGCAGCTACAGAAAGACCGCATACAGCTGTACCAAAATCAGGTGTTTGTAACCGATAACGTGGAAGGTATTGTACCTGAGTTTCTTACGATGCTCAAAGGGGTGATAGATTCGCCTGATATTCCGCTGAACGTATCGCGTTCCTACCTACAAGCCGACGGCAATGTGAAGAAGATTGCGAACTACATCACCCGCAAGGTAGCCGATAAGTTGAAATCACTTTTCACTAACAATCGTGAGGATTTCCAAAGCAAGTGGAACGACATTAAGATAGTGCTCGAATATGGTATGCTTACCGATGATAAGTTCTACGAAAAAGCAGCCGACTTTATGCTATATCCCACTACCGATGATAAGTACTACACTTTGGCGGAACTGAAAGAGGCTATCAAGGCAAATCAGACTGACAAAGAGGGTAAGCTCGTAGTGCTGTACGCCCAAAATAAAGAACAACAGTACACCGCTATTGAGGAAGCTAAAGAAAAGGGCTATATAGTGCTACTGTTGGATAGTCCTATCGTATCGCATCTCATACAGAAATTAGAAGGCGATAACGAAAAACTCACTTTTACCCGTGTAGATGCTGCCCCTGTAGCCAAGCTAATACAGAAAGAAGAGCCTACAATTGCTAAACTATCGGAAGAAGAGAAGAATACTCTCAAAACTGAGATAGAGAAAGTTATCCCTAAGGACGGCTATATGGTGCAGCTGGAGGATTTAGACAGTGAGGATACCCCATTTGTTATCAATCAGCCAGAGTTTATGCGCCGAATGAAGGAGATGAGTGCTACGGGGGGCGGAGGAATGTTCGCTATGGGCGGCTTCCCCGAAGTATATCACGTAGTAGTGAACGCCAATGCTCCTTTAGCTGAAGCCATTATCCACGCTAAAGACGATGCCCAAAAGGAAAACCTCATCAAGCAAGCCTTTGACTTGGCACGCCTCTCACAAGGACTGCTTAAAGGCAAAGAACTCGCCGACTTTGTAAAGAGAAATTGGGAAATTACCAATTAAGTGCGTATTGATTAACAATGTATTGTCGCTTTTGTATCACATCTCCCCCTTTTAGGGGGGCAGGGGGGATGTTTATAATTGGTAAGTTAATCTATTCCCTTTAATAATCACTTTTAATTTATATCGATTATGTTCAAAATTATAATGTTTGTGCGTAAAAAAGCTGAGCTTAGCACAGATGAATTTATAAAGTTATGGGAAGCGCATTCTCAAAAAGTAATAGGTTACAAAGAAGTCTTACTGATAAAGGACTATGCTAAGACATTTCCTTTTCATCCTACTGATGAAAAATCATCTACACAACGCGAAACACAACCTTTTACATTTGATGCAATGGGAGAATTGTGGTACGATAGCAAAGACGATTTTCTCAGAGCCCGCAACACTCCTGAGGGACAAAAAGCCTTAACCGATCTCCGTACTGATGAACTCAAATTTGTAGATATGGCAAACTCAGTAATGTGGTTGGGTACTGAGGAAAGAATATTTTAACAACGCTGGTGCGTGTCTTTGGCTCGTACCAGTTTTTTTGTATAATTCAATAAAAACTTCTACTTTTGCAAAAGGATATACTAAAACACTCCTTATTGATGAAGCATCTGTTATTATATTCTTTTATCCTATTCAGTTATTCTCTCTTTTCTCAGTCAATAAAAGGGAAAGTTACCGATATGTACCAACTTCCTATTGAATTTGCTGAAGTAATATTGTATGAGAACAACAAACCTCTCCTAAGTGAATTATCAGGAAAAGAGGGGAGTTTTGTTTTGTTGGTAAATAAACAAGGAAACTTTACACTTACAATAAGGCATTTGGGTGAGATACTATATCAAAAAACAATACAACTTGAAAGTAATACAGACTTAGGAGTGTTAATGGTAGATAACTCTCGCCAGTTATCAGAAATCACGGTTATAGCAAAAAAGCAACTCATTGAAAAGAAATCGGATAGATTGGTGTATAACGTACAAAATAGTCTGCTCTCTACGAGAGTGAGTAGTGATGAATTGCTCAAAAACATTCCCCGAATTGACCCTACCAGTGATGGACTCAGAATTATTGGAAAAAGCAACGTATTGGTAATGGTAGATGATAGATTGCTTAATATTTCAGGAGATGATTTAAAGAATTATTTAAAAACATTGCGGTCTGAGAACATTGATAAAATAGAGGTAATTACTAACCCCTCAGCAAAATATGACGCTGTAGGTAACACAGGGCTCATCAATATCAAATTAAAGAGAAAACAAAACGCAGGTTTTGATGCTAATATATCTTCAACGGCTATCCTCAGGACTAAAGCAAGTGCAAATAATGCAGTAACGCTCAACTATTCTAATGAAAAACTAATCTTCAATTACAATTTGTTTTACGGTGATGAAAGTAGAAATTTTGAGAACAAAAATAAACTTATTTTTAGTGATGAGCTGAGAGAATCAATTGAAAATACCGAGAGAATTGACAAAGGTTTGAGCCATCAGTTCAATGCCGACTATCAGTTAGCTAAGGCAATGAATTTTGGGTTTTACTTTAATTACAGCAACTGGGATAACAATGCTTATGGACATTCTGAGATTAAATTCTACAACAATGAACAAAGCCTATTGAGAACTCAGCAATTAACTACCAATACTTTAGGTGATCGAAAAGGGCTTTCTTTTTCACCCTACTTAGATATAAAATTAGACACTTTAGGTAGCCAACTGAAATTTTACTATAATCACAACCAAAATACAAATAATGCTACCACCGAATTAAACACAAAACAAGTTACAGACTATACTTTTACTATCAATGCTTTGGGTACTGATTTAGAAACGACACTATTGAATACAAAACTTGAAATAGGAGCTAAAGCCACTTATTTCAACAATGATAATAGAGTGAATTTTGGCAATAATTCTAATGATTTTCTATATAAAGAGCGCTTATGGGCAAGCTATTTCAATCTTTCTCGCAATCTCACCGAAAAACTCTTTTTAAGTGCCGGGGTAAGGTATGAATATACCCAAACAGAAGGAATATTAGCAACTCAAAATATCACGAATGAAAAGCGTTATCACAATTGGTTTCCTACCGCCTCTTTTTCCTATGAGGCTAATGATAACCACGCCTATTCTCTCTCTTTTAACCAACGAATCGCAAGACCAAGCTTATATGATTTGAACCCTTTTAGGGTTTATAAAGATGCTAATAATTACGAAATAGGTAATCCTGATTTGTCCCCAAATATCACTACCAATATAGAGTTGGGGTATGTGTATAAAGGCAATCTATCGTTTTCATTATATGGTTCTAAAATAGCAGATAATTGGGCTTTTGTAGTATCTACTGAAAACAGCAATAATACAGTAGTTACACAACCTAAAAATGCACTTACTACTTATAGCATAGGCTCTGAATTGGCTTACAATTGGGAGATTTCAAAACGTATCTCTTGTTATAGTAGTGCCAATGTATCTTACCAACAATCAAAATCTACTAACAAAAATCTATCTGATGGTAATTTGCGAGGTATACAAGGTACTATGCTCTCTAATCTTACCATAGCCTTGAATGAGAATAAAACTAACAAAGTATTTTTGAATATGTTGTACAACACCAAGGGGGTGGAAGAAATGTATGTTTCCAAGAATACTTTTTTGATGAGATTAGGAGCTTCTTTGTCATTTTTAGACCAAAAATTGGGAATAAGCCTCTACTTAACCGACCCTTTTAGCACCACAATAGCAAGAAATAGTGCCGATTATAGCACTTATACATTTGAAAACAGAATTTTCAACGACAATCGAAGTGTTCATTTTTCTGTAGTCTATAAAATGGGTAACAATCGCTCTAAAACGAATGAAATACAAGTAGATAATTCAGAAAAAGACAGATTGATAAAAGATAAATAAGTGTAGTATTTGCACACGTTGTAATTAATAAATTAATATATGATTCAAGAACTAAAAGCCCGTAGTGGCAACTGTTGTGAGCTCTGTGGAGCAACCGACCACCTAACCGTATACACCGTACCACCCGCTCGAAACGAAGGGGTGGATAACAGTCTGTTAGTATGCGACACTTGTCGCACCCAGATAGAAGCCCCTGAAACGATGGACAGCAACCACTGGCATTGCCTGAACGACAGTATGTGGAGCGAGCATCGCCCTGTGAAGGTAATGGCGTGGCGACTGCTGAACCGCTTGAAAAACGAAGGCTGGTCATTAGATTTGCTCAATATGATGTACCTCGATGAGGAAGAGTTGGCTTTTGCTCAAGCCAGCGACGACCATTTGGAGGACAGCGAGAAGGTAGTCCACAAAGATAGCAATGGGGCAGTATTGGCCAATGGTGATAATGTAGTGCTTATCAAAGACCTAAAAGTAAAAGGCACGAGTATGACTACCAAACAAGGCACCGTCGTGCGCAAAATCACCCTCGACCCCGAGAATGCTCAGTATATAGAAGGCAAAGTAGAGGGGCAACAAATAGTTATCCTTACTCAATACGTAAAGAAAGCTTAGTTTAGATAAGAGATGAAAAATACACCTGTTTATTAATAAGGAAATTAATAAACAGGTGTATTTTTTATTTGGTAGTTTAAAAATAAAGCTATATCTTTGCCGAAAATTAATAAATGTATGAAACAACTATTTACCATTATCGCATTAGTCTTCTTGAACTTTGGCTACAGCCAAACAAGAACTTTTACTCAACCTCAGATGCCTTTGGCTACTGATAAGGAGAACCTTATTACCTCCTTTGAAATCCCTGCACAACAAGGAACCTTCCTCAAAAACCTTTCTTTACATTTCAAAGCTAAAAAACTCGATTTAGCAGAAATCGCTGTCTATGTAGGTAACAATGCTAAAAGAGACCAAGCAACCCTTTTTGCTAAAACCTCTGATCTAAACTGTACAACAAAATTGTACGGCAACTTCAATGTAACAAATGATTCCCTCTTTGTTTGGGTCTCAGCGCGTACCACTGTTACCCCTGATCTCTTACAAAAAGTATATCTCTCAAAAGTAATACTCACCACCGATAAAGCAAAACTTACGCTTACTAATGCTAAAAAAGAAGGTCAGCGTTACGCCCTTACCTTGCGTCAGCGCAAGCAAGATGGCGTGGAGTGCTATCGCATTCCTGGGCTTACCACTACCAACAAAGGAACTCTCATTGCTATTTACGACAATCGTTACAATAATTGCAAAGATCTACAAGAAGACATTGATGTAGGAATGAGTCGTAGTACCGATGGCGGACAAACGTGGGAACCGATGAAAAGAGTAATTGATATGGGCGAATGGGGTGGTCTCTCTAACCAACTCAATGGGGTAGGCGATGCCGCTGTTTTGGTAGATGAGAAAACTAATAATATCTGGGTTATGGGCTTGTGGCAACACGGTTTATCACCCGACCAAATGAATTGGTGGTACTCCAAACAAGGTATGACTCCGCAAGAAACCGGACAAATAGTGGTAGTGAAAAGTGAAGATGATGGCAAAACGTGGAGTCAACCTGTAAGCATCACTTCCCAGATGAAAGATCCTTCGTGGTATCTCTTTTTCGATGGTCCTGGTCGTGGTATTACAATGAGTGACGGTACGCTTGTGTTTGCAGGGCAGTTTAAAGATAAAGACCAAGTACCACACTCAACAATCATTTATAGTAAAGATAGTGGTAAAACGTGGCACGTAGGTACGGGGGCTAAATCGCACACTACTGAAGCCCAGGTGGTGCAACTTACCGATGGTTCACTAATGCTTAATATGCGCGACGATCGCAACCGTACTAATACTAATATTTCCGATGACAAAAACGGTCGCTCAGTAGCTATTACAAAAGATATGGGCAAAACTTGGGTAGAACATAACACTTCACGCAGTGCCTTGATTGAACCTAATTGTATGGCGAGTATTATTTCTTATAAAGATAAAAAAGATAAACAATATTTGTTCTTCTCAAATCCTAATAGCAAGAAAGGTCGTGTGAATATGACTGTTAAGGTGAGTGATGATGAGGGCAATACTTGGGATAAGCTTCCTTCTGTATTGCTTCACGAACAAGGTAGTATGGGCTATTCTTGCCTTACTATAATCGATAATAAATACGTCGGTATTCTTTATGAAGGCAACGGTGATTTGTATTTCCAAAAAGTACCTATTAAGGAATTTATAAAGTAAAAATAAAAGAAATTGTAATCTAATAGAGACGATGTAAAAAGCATCGTCTCTATTTGTTTTCAATATTTTAAGATTTAAAATGCTTAAAAAATTTGCTTTGTATATAAAAAATGAAGTACATTTGCACGCAACTAAATTCTCTTTTTAAAATGGATTTCCAAAATAAAATTATTAATGAAGGGCTTACCTATGACGATGTCCTTCTTATCCCCAATTATTCCGAGGTATTACCTCGTGAAGTGTCAATTACCTCTCGTTTTACGCGCAACATTACCTTGAATGTTCCCATTGTCTCTGCGGCTATGGATACTGTTACCGAAGCAGCTATGGCAATAGCTATGGCACGCGAAGGAGGCATCGGGGTGCTTCACAAAAATATGACTATTGAGGAGCAAGCCAAACAAATACGCAAAGTAAAGCGTGCCGAAAGCGGTATGATCATCGATCCTGTTACGCTTCCCTTAAATAGCAAGGTGAGTGATGCAAAACGCTGTATGAAAGAAAATAGTATTGGTGGTATTCCCATTGTTGATGATAACGGAATCTTAAAAGGTATTGTAACCAACCGAGATTTACGCTTTGAACACGATAATAATCGCCCGATAACCGAAGTAATGACCTCTAAAAACCTCGTGATTGCCAACGAAGGCACTTCTATGAAGGAAGCTGAGGGTATTTTACAACGCAGTAAGGTAGAAAAACTCCCCGTAGTAGATAAAAACTACAAATTAGTAGGTCTTATTACTTTCCGAGACATTGCCAACTTGCAAGAAAAATCTATTTCTAACAAAGATAGCTTAGGACGCTTGCGCGTAGCAGCAGCCTTAGGCGTTACTGCCGATGTGGTAGACCGCGCTGAAGCCCTCGTACAAGCAGGAGTTGATGCGGTGGTTATCGATACAGCTCACGGTCATACCAAAGGTGTTATTTCAGCTCTTAAAGCCGTGAAAAATAAGTTTGCCGACTTAGATGTTGTGGTAGGAAACATCGCTACTGCCGAAGCTGCCCTTTATTTAGCCGAAAATGGTGTTGATGCAGTGAAAGTAGGCATCGGGCCAGGTTCTATATGCACTACCAGAGTCGTAGCAGGTGTCGGTTATCCTCAATTATCAGCGGTGATGAACGTCGCTTCTGCTCTTAAAGGTAAAAGAATCCCTGTGATTGCCGACGGAGGCATTCGTTATACTGGCGATATCGTAAAAGCCATCGCTGCAGGTGCTAATAGTGTGATGCTTGGCTCTCTGCTTGCTGGCACTAAAGAATCACCAGGCGAAACAATCATTTTTGAAGGTAGAAAATACAAATCTTATCGCGGTATGGGCTCGGTGGAAGCTATGAACCAAGGTAGTAAAGACCGCTATTTCCAAGATGTTGAAGACGATATCAAAAAATTAGTTCCCGAAGGCATTGTAGGACGCGTGGCATACAAAGGCGAACTGCAAGAAAGTATGCATCAGTTCATCGGTGGTTTACGCGCAGGTATGGGATACTGTGGCGCAAACAATATTGAAGCCTTGCAAGCCGTGAGTCGCTTTGTGCGCATCACTGCAAGCGGAATTACCGAAAGCCACCCCCATAATATTACCATCACCAAAGAAGCTCCTAATTATTCACGCTAATAAATGAATAAAACTTCCAAAAATGAGGCTGTCTGAAAAGATTAGACAGCCTCATTTATGTAATAAATAATAAAAAGATACAAACTCCCAGATTATTTTGTACTTTTGCCCCTTGAAAATACATTAACTATTGTCATAAATGTTAAAAAGAATATCACCATATACACTTATAATGCTTTCTTTCATTGGTTTGATAGTGGTAGGAGCATTATTATTGATGTTGCCCTTTGCACATTTCCCTGATAAAGATATTTCTTTTTCCGAAGCGCTCTTTACAGCTACTTCGGCGGTAACCGTTACAGGTCTTTCAGTAATTGATATGAGTGTGACGTTTACCATTTGGGGTAAACTCATATTATTAGTGCTTATTCAGTTTGGCGGATTGGGGGTGCTCACTATTTCTTCGGTGCTGGTGTTGCTCATCGTCAAACGCATTGGATTTTATACCAAACGCTTGGTTGCCGAAGGGATTAATCACAACAAAAGTTACGATATTTATGTGGTTACTAAGCGTGTGGTGCTTATCACTTTGATTTTTGAGGCAATAGGAGCTGTCTTTTTGTTTGCTTCTTTCATTCAAGAATACTCTTTTTTCCAAGCGTTGTTTATGGCGGTGTTTCACTCGGTTTCAGCATTTTGTAATGCCGGAATTTCTTTGTTTCCGCATAGCTTTGAAGGGTATACATTTAATGTTTTTGTGAATTGTGTACTCGCTTTTTTGATTATTTTTGGCGGAATTGGTTTTACTACCATTATCCAAACTTATGAATATCTCACCAAAAAGCGTCGTCGTTTAGATATTAACTCTCAATTTTCTATCATAATGACGATTATCTTGCTCGTTGCGGGTACGTTTTTGTTTTTTACCTTAGAGTATAGCAATTATCACACGCTTTATGGTAAAAGTACTTTTCACCGTTTGCTTATTAGCTTTTTTCACTCGGTGAGTTTGCGTACTGCCGGTTTCGATACTATTCCGTTGGAGCATTTAAGTAGTGCCACCATTCTTTTTTGCGTAACGTTTATGTTCATTGGGGCATCACCTAATTCCACAGGTTCTGGAGTGAAAACAACTACTATTGGCATCTTGTTTTTAGGGATTAAAACAGCATTGTTTAATAAGAATTATATCGAATTTTCAAAGAGGCGCATCTCTTGGAAGCTCTTCAATAAAGCTTCGGCACTCGTTTTTATTGCAATGATGTATGTGCTAACGATGATTATTGTGCTTACAGCCTTAGAACCCGATATAGAATTTACTAAAATAGCTTTTGAACTCATTTCGGCATTCAGTACTTGCGGACTTTCCACTGGCATTACCCCGCAATTAGGCATTTGTTCGAAATTTATTTTGATATTTACAATGTTTTTGGGTAGGGTAGGACCTCTTACTATTGTGCTTGCCCTTTCAAGACCACGTGCCGAAGGAAATTACAAATACCCTAAAGAAAATATTTTAATAGGATAGATTATGAAGAATTTTTTAGTCATAGGATTAGGAGAATTTGGCAAATCGGTAGCCAAAACACTCTTTAAAAACAAAGCGACTGTGCTGGCAATAGATTCGCGCGAAAGCGTAATCAAGCAAGCGCTCAACGAAGGCATCATCGATGAAGCGATTATTTTGGACGCTACCGATGAAATTGCTCTTAAAAACGTAGTTCGCGATGATTTTGATACCGCTTTTGTGAGCGTAGGCGATAATATTCAAGCAAGTATCCTTATTACTTTACAGTTAAAGGAATTAGGAGTTAAGAATGTGATTTGCAAAGCCGTGAATCACACTCAAGAAAAGGTGTTATACAAAATTGGGGCTAACCAAGTAGTATTTCCCGAAGAATTAATGGGTGAAAAAGTAGCCTATTCCGTTTTACGACCTACGATTATAGAGTATTTTAAATTTGCTGAAGATTATTTTATCTACGAAGTAAAAGTACCGAAGAGTTATGTAGGAAAATCGTTGATGGAACTCAATTTGCGACACAAATACGAGATAAATATTTTGGCGGTAAAACATTCTGATGGCAAAATGAACGTAACGCCCGACCCTAATATCAAACTCAATAAAGACGACCTCTTAATTATACTCTCCAACACCAATGTAATTGACAGAGTAGTTTAAAAAAATGATTCCAGAAGCTAATTTTTAGTTTCTGGAATCTAATTTTTAGTTTATTTTGCAGTTGCAAATGCTTCTGTAATAAAACTGAATGCTTCTGTAAGCAATAAAATAGCTTCCCGAAGCAATATTTTTGATTACGCTGACAATAATTTAGCTTCCGTAAGCAATTTATATTGATTACGGAATCTAAAAAATAGATTAATGAAACAATATTTTTGATTAAAGAGACAATATTTTAGCTATCAACTTTGCCAAAGTTTTAAACTTTGGCAAAGTTGGTGAATGAAGAAGACGATATATTGGAGATGATTAATAAAAACTTAACAGAAGAAACTAAAATTTAGATTAATAGAATAATAGAAAACGAATTTTCGTAGTTATTTTATAAGTATTAAGTATAAACATTTAAAAAAAATATAGAAAAATGATAAAACTTGAAAGATTTGAAGAAATAAAAAATGAAGTAGAGCAAGCAGTGAAAGAATTGTTTGAGTTTGCAAAAAATAATCAAAAGGATAAAAATGATTATTATTTATTTTTAGCAAATTGTTGTTATGTGCCAAAAGAGGATGATAAAATTAAATATATTGAAGACTATAGCGAATATATTATAGATTATTCCATTGATAGATTAATTGATA
Source organism: Capnocytophaga sp. HP1101 (assembly GCF_054772415.1). Lineage (NCBI taxonomy): Bacteria > Pseudomonadati > Bacteroidota > Flavobacteriia > Flavobacteriales > Flavobacteriaceae > Capnocytophaga > Capnocytophaga sp. HP1101. Next base: position 24,447 of record NZ_BPUU01000007.1, on the reverse strand, counting down.
TTGATAGGATTAATTTCTTAACAAAATATATAAATAGTTATTACTCTTTTTCTAGTTTAGATAAAACAACAGATGAATTAGAAGCTGTTACTATTGAAATGATGATATACACACATATATGGGAGGCTGATAATTTTCTGAAACAATTAAAACAAATATCGAATTTGTGTTTAAATGAGGAATATGATTGGAAAGTGAAAGCTCCAAATTCTGAAAATGGAGAATCAAAGCAAAAGTTCATCAGAGAAGAATTAAGAGATAAGTTTAAAGAAAAAGGATTAAAAATAGCAGAAGTTATGACAAAAGGATATCGTTCTCAGTTAAGAAATGCTTTTGCGCATTGCAATTATTCATTTTTTAAAAAAGGAAGAATAGATTTGCATAATTTCAAACCTAATAGTTATGAAAAAAAAAGTATTACTTTTAATGAATGGACAGAATACTTTTGCTATTCTTTTTTATTCAATTATTTTTTCTTAAATCATTATTATACAGAAAGGGGAAAAATTAAAAGTCAAATAGAAGTGTTTTTGAGAAATAAAGATGGAGAAAAGGAAAAAGGGATTTTGATATATAATTCACTAAATAAAAGTTTTAATGCTAAATTTTTGGAACGGTAGAAGAATGTATTTGTTAGATGATTTTATATAATGTTATTTTTCAACAATGCTAATATGTACATTTTGTTTTATGTATCATTTAATCTATGTTAAACTTTTGTTAAAACATTTGCTTTTCTAAATTATAGTTCGTTACTTTGACGCGATTTTAACCCCAAAAGAATTTTAACTATGGGAAATTTAATAAACGCAACCTTGTCAGAAACTGAAAGAGAAGCTGTAAAGACAAAACTTTCTGAAATTGAAAGTACTTTAAAGTTTTTAATTGCCTTGCCCGCCGGTCAGAAAAGAGGCGGCGCTTCTATGGGGCAAAAAAGTGTGGAATTTGTGAACCTCGCTTTGCGTGGTGCCAATCATTTTCCGCAATATTTGTTGCAATCGTTTAATAAAACAGAGTTCGAAAACGATGTGCAACTCATTGCTCAGTTGTGGGATATCCGCGTATTGGTGGCTTCCTTGCTCGAAAAGCTCGACGATACCATTTATGCTGCTTCCACTGATGCGATGCAAACAGCCAATGAAGTGTATACTTATTTAAAAACATCGGCTAAGAAAGACGCTTCAGTAAAAGCTTTGGTAGATGAAATGTCTAAGCGTTACGGCAAGAAAAAAGCTAAAACAACCCCTGCCGAAAAGTAATGTAAATTTAGTATCAAGATAAAACGCTGAAAGAAAATTGTTTCTTTTGGCGTTTTTTTGCCTTATATACTATAGTAAAAAATAACATCTTTAGCAAAATTGTGTTGCTCATCCAATAAAAATTTGCACAATTCATTTATTTACCGTACTTTTGTGTCATTATAAAAGCCGATTATGCTACAGAACAATTATCAAGAAGAAACCTTTGCCGAGAACGATGTAATGGAACTCGTGGGCGAGGAATATCACCTTATTTTATACAATGATGATGTCAATACTTTCGATCACGTTATCGATACTTTAGTAAAGGTTTGCCATCACACCTTTGAACAAGCCGAGCAATGTGCTATTATTGTTCATTTTAAAGGAAAGTGCGATGTAAAATCAGGAAGTTATGACTTTCTCGAGCCGCTTTGCACCGCCCTTCTCGATGCAGGACTTTCTGCTCAAATAGAAAATTAACAACTATTGTACTTTTAACTATTCCCTCTTAACTTTTAACTATTCACTACAATCGTGGAACTCAAATTATCAAAACCCATTTGTTTTTTCGACCTCGAAACAACAGGCATCGACATTACTAAAGACCGTATTGTTGAAATATCCATTTTAAAAGTCTACCCCAATGGCAATAAAGAAAGTAAAACGTGGTTAGTAAACCCTACTATTCCTATCCCAAAAGCGTCATCGGATGTGCACGGCATTACTGATGAACGCGTAGCCAATGAGCCTACTTTTAAAGAGCTTGCCAAGCAAATTCACAATATGATTAAAGATTCTGACCTTGCTGGCTACAATTCCGACCGCTTCGATATTCCTTTGCTTGCCGAAGAAATGTTGCGTGCTGAAGTAGATTTTGATTTAGGGAACCGTGTGGCGGTGGATGTGCAAACTATTTTTCACAAAATGGAACAGCGCACCCTCTCGGCAGCCTATAAGTTTTATTGTGGAAAGGATTTGATTGATGCGCATTCAGCTTCGGCAGATACTAATGCTACTTATGAAATCCTTAAAGCTCAACTCGACCGTTACGACAGCTTAGAAAACAACATCAAAAAGCTCAGCGAGTTCACTTATCGCAAACAAATAGCCGATTTTGCTGGTTTTATTGGCTTTAATGATAAAGGAGAAGAAATCTTTACCTTCGGCAAACACAAAGGTAAACGTGTGGAAGATATTTTTGACGAAGAACCAGGTTATTTTGGCTGGCTTCTTGGCGCTGATTTCCCTTTATATACCAAAAAAATCCTTACCGCTATCAAGCTACGCAAACTATCATCTACTACTAAATAAAAAAATCTAATCCCTCATTCGTTTTTATTTATGGAAACAAATTTTGATTTAGAAGAAGAAAACAAAGCCATTGCGCGAGAGTATAAAGAGCTCTTGCGCATTAGTTATCAAGCTCTTAGCGATGATGATAAAAAGCTCATTCGCTTAGCTTTTGATACGGCTGTTGATGCGCACAAAGACCAACGCCGAAAAAGCGGTGAGCCTTACATTTTTCACCCTATAGCTGTTGCAAAAATTGTCGCTTCACAAATTGGGTTAGACGCCGTAGCCATTGCGGCAGCTTTGTTACACGATGTGGTAGAAGATACTGAGTATACCAATGAGGATATCGAACGACTTTTTGGACCCACTGTAGCACATATTGTGGCGGGACTCACTAAAATTTCTCATTTAAGCAAAGAAAATGACATTTCATTGCAGGCGGAAAACTTCCGTAAGCTCCTCCTCACGATGAACGACGATGTGCGGGTGATACTTATCAAAATTGCCGATAGGTTACACAATATGCAAACAATGGATTCGATGGCGGAGTATAAACAAACCAAAATAGCGTCCGAAACATTGTATATTTATGCTCCTATTGCTCATCGCATTGGTTTGTATAACATTAAAACAGAATTAGAAGACCTTGCCCTTAAATACACCGACCCAGAACGCTACAATAGTATCCTTAATAAAATGGAGCAATCCAAAGAGGAACAACAATCTTACATAGATGACTTTACCAAAATAGTAGAAACGTCTCTCAACGAGCAAAAAATTGATTATTACATCAAAGGGCGCTCTAAATCCATCTATTCTATTTATAAGAAAATGGAAAAACAAGGCGTGAGTTTTGAAGAAGTTTACGATAAATTTGCAATTCGCATCATCTATAAGAGTCAACCTTCTGAAGAAAAGTTTTTAGCTTGGAAAATATACTCAATTGTTACCGACCACTTTCGTCCAAATCCTACCCGATTGCGCGATTGGATTTCTTCACCCAAATCTACAGGTTATGAAGCCTTACATATTACCGTAATGGGACCTAAAGGCAGATGGGTAGAGGTGCAAATTCGCAGTGAACGTATGCACGAAATCGCCGAAAAAGGTTATGCAGCTCATTTTAAGTATAAACACGGCGACCAAAAAGAAGAAGGCATCGAAATGTGGCTCAATAGGTTGCAAGAAATCTTTGAAAACAGCGAAGCTAATGCAGTAGACTTTGTAGAAGACTTTAAACTCAACTTGTATTCCAAAGAAATTTTTGTCTTTACCCCTAATGGTGATATAAAATCCCTTCCGAAAGGTGCAACACCCTTAGATTTTGCTTTTTATATCCATACAGGAGTGGGATTAAAAACACGGGGAGCCAAAGTAAACAATAAATTAGTGCCTTTAAACTATGAGCTCAAAAGTGGTGACACGGTGGAAATCATCACTGCTGAAAATATGAAGCCCACTAAAAACTGGCTCAATTATGCAACCACTGCCAAAGCTCGCACTAAGATAAAAAATGCTTTAAAAGAAGAAACGAAAACCGTTGCAGCCGAAGGAAAAGAGATTTTAGTACGCAAATTAAAGCAATTAAAAGTTCCGTTTAATGAAGATGTAATGAATGAGCTCGTGAATTACTTTAAAACCAAAACGAGTTTAGATATTTACTATCAAGCAGGCACAGGAGAAATCACCAATCAGATGTTGAAAGAATTTGCTTCCCAACGCACTTCTTTCTTCGGCTTATTTAAAGCTAAAACACCCAAAAGACCCGCCGATGAACCTACTTATCAGCCCAACATTCACTATGATAGTATCGTTTTTGGCAAAGAAGAAGAAACCTTAGACTATACGTTTTCAAAATGTTGCAATCCAATACCTGGTGACCCCATTTTTGGTTTTGTTACTATCAACGAAGGAGTGAAAGTGCACAAAAAAACTTGCCCCAATGCCATTTCTATGCAATCGAATTATGCTTATCGCATCATTCAAGCCAAATGGGTAAAATCGGACGAACGAGATTTTAAAGTGAGTCTCAAAATTAGTGGTATTGACCGTGACGGACTCATCAGCGATATCTCAAAAGCAATTTTGGATAGCAAATTTGTAAAACTTACTAACATTAATATTGATTCCGAAGGCAATGTGTTTAACGGGAAAGTATCTATTTCTATCAACAACAATGCTACTCTCAAGAAACTAATGCAAGATATTAAAGACATTAAAGGAGTAGATAAAGTAACCAGATTATAATATGCGAAAGTTAGCTAATAATGAGCTTAACCGCTTGGATATTGAGCAATTCAAGAAAGCTGAAAAGACACCTTTGATAGTTATTTTGGATAATGTGCGAAGTTTGAACAATATAGGTTCAGTTTTTCGTACGTGCGATGCTTTTTTAATAGAAAAAGTATACCTCTGTGGGATTACAGCTACGCCTCCTAACAAAGAAATACATAAAACAGCTTTAGGTGCCACTGATAGTGTGGCGTGGGAATATGTGAAAGATACGTTGGAGGTAGTAAAAAAGCTAAAAGAAGAAGGTGTTTGCATTATCAGTATTGAACAAGCTGAACACGCTACAATGCTAAATGATTTTCAACCTAACGGAAAGCAAAAATATGCTATTATTTTTGGTAACGAAGTAAAAGGAGTGGAACAAGAAGTAGTTTCAGCTTCTGATGAAGTAATTGAAATCCCACAATATGGTACCAAACATTCACTGAATATTTCGGTGAGTGCAGGTATTGCTATTTGGGAGATTGCAATGAAGCTGAGAAAGCTATCATAAAAGAGGTATAACAATAAAAAAAGTCTGATAATGGTTTGTTATCATACTTTTTTGTTTGAGCGGGAGACGAGGTTCGAACTCGCGACATTCAGCTTGGAAGGCTGACGCTCTACCAACTGAGCTACTCCCGCAAATACTATGACATAATTAATTTTACCGGTGCAAATATACGTTTATTTGCTATTATTGTCCAAATTTTTGATATACTTTTTTCAATCTTTTTTGTAGTGTAAAAAGCAAAAGATTATGAATCAGTAATTTTATTATCCCTCCTCTTTTGATAAAAATAAAGACAAGAGAATGAAGATAAATATCCAGCACTTATTGATAGCAATAGCAAAGTTCCACGTAAAGGGTGCGTCCAACTACCTATAAAACTTTCATCAATAGCATAGACAAACAATATAATATAGGGGATCCAAAATAAGATTCGTTTTTTAAAGAATAAAAATGTACTGATGAGCAAACATAAAGGTAAAGCGTAAAATAATATAATCCCCACTAAAAATCCCCATCCAAAAGCTTTGTCTGTTGGCTTTTTCATCCAATCAATGTAAGCTTTTTCTCCAAGTATCTCAACAAATAATGCTATACAAGTTGCTAATATAATAAAAAACAACACTGTAACCGTCTTGCGTAAAGTTTTAGAATGCATATTTTTACTGATTTTTATCTTTATAAGTGGTTAAACTTGCTAAAAGTAATGAAACAAGCTCTTTATGATTGATTTTCATCACTGAAGTTGCTATACTAATGGGTGTTCCGTAGGTGCTGATACTAAATTGCATCATTTTCTTGAGAAAAATATTCTTTTCATTAGCTATAAATGCTTCTGGATTTTTAATCATTATGAAAATAGTTTTACTTCCTTTGATATTCAATTCTTGAAAACCTGTTATTTCACTCCAAAGAATCTCATAATACTTCTGTATTCTTATATGAAGAGCTTTTTCATCTATAGCCAATACCCAACGGTTGTTTAGTAAGTTTTTTATGATGAAAAAGGAAGCTATAAGGACTAAAACAATGGCTGCAATACCTATAGTTTCTATAAAAACAATGTTTCTCTTACCGTCTTTTGATAATTCTTCAGCATTTAAAAAGCAAAATAAGCCCACAGCCAAGAAAATGAGAGCTAAAAATAGTAAAAATACGTTTTTCTTTTTGCTAGTGTAAATTTCTGTTCGTTCCATTGTTTATTTTTCTACAGTTTGTTTCTTAAAATATTTCTCTTTCACGTACTTGCTTATTTTGTGATAGTAGAACGATACAATAAGTACACTTATTACAAAAAGAATAGCGCCTATCACTGCTTGAGTAGGGTTGAGACTTTTGTGAAAATAAAAGTCTAAACTAAAGAATGGAATAAAGTGATAGAGAGCAATGCTGTGAATGATGTAAATAGAGAGTGTATTTTGCCCTATGCGTTGTAAAAATTGGGCAGTAAGCACATTTCGTAAGATTACAAATACAGCAAATGTCCAAAGTGTGTCTCCCATTCGCAAGAACAAAAAGCCATTTCTGCCTAATTTTTCAAAATGTTCAATACCTGTGAGGTCGTATAAGAAGTGAAAAGTGGAAAATTGAAAGTGGAAGATAGCTCCAAAGATAATGAGCAACGCAATGTATACAGGATATAAGTATTTAGCATTTCTGAAATAGTAAAACAGCGAGCCCATAAAGCCTCCTAAGGTTACAAAGCCTAACCAAGGGAATATGGTGAAGAAAGTACCGTATTTAGGCGTAAAATAGTTGGCTACAACCTGTGGCAGCCAAGAGTATTCGTATTTATTATAGGTTTCGTTGAAAGTAAAAAGTACTAAGGTAATAAGAATGAGTATAGTGGGTAACAACCGTTTCACGTGTTTGCCTACTAATAAGTAAATACCCACCATTATAATGAGAGCCAAACCTATACAATGCAATATATCTACAAAATAAATGCTTTTGCGCAATATAGAAGCTACGGCAATGAGCATTAAACCGCGTTTAGCGCCTTTTTTTACTCGTGGGTTCTTGAGTCCTACGCCAGAGCGTTCTCCTTCACGAATCAACAAGTAAGTAAAAATGAATCCTGAGATGGTAAGGAAGACAGGAGCAGTAATTCCCGTAAAATAATGCCAAATATGATAGTATGGATTGCTTTCGTCACAGTATTGTTCAGCAAGTAAAGCCGTAATGAAGTGCCCTTGTAACATCATACAAATGGCATAAGCACGTATTACGTCTATAAAAATCAGTCGTTGTTTCATTATAATTGTTTATTTTTTAGAGTTTGAAGTAGGTGTTTTAATTTCTATGTATTGGGTTGAGAAGATTTCAACATTGGCTTGCCTAAAAGTACTTTGGATATTCTTTGCCAAGTCCGATTTTATAAAATACATATGTTCTGGTTCAAAAGTATAAGCATTGAGTTCATAAACAGCATTGAGTTCATCAAGTGATATTTGGAAAATATAAGGGTGAGGCTTGGGTGAAATACCATTAGTTTTCAAAGCAGCCTCAATGAGAAGCTCTTCAACCAAATTGTCAGAATAGTCATAGCGTACTTTTACTCGTACGTTCAAAGCCAATCCCATTTCTTTACCTATGGAAGTAAAGTTCATTGTAGCCCCACTCAAAATAGCTGAATTAGGAATTGTGATATCTTCGTTGTTAATAGTTTTAAGCCTTGTTACTAAAGCGTTTTTCTCAATTACAGCCCCAATGATATCACCAGATTTTATCCAATCACCTACTTGAAACGGTCGCATATAGCTAATAACTACTCCTGCAATAGCATTAGATATCGCTGAAGAAGAACCCAAGGAAATAAGCACCCCTAAGAATACTGAAATCCCTTTAAAAGCATCACTATCAGATCCAGGGAGATGAGGGAACATTATCACCAAAGCGAGTACCCACAACATCATACGCACCAGTACATAAGTAATATGAGCCCACTCCGGATGAAAGCCTTTAATCTTTAAGATACCTCTTTCTATTTCTAAAGTGAAGAATCGCAATACTTTTAGCACATAGCGCGTGATAATCACAATCACTACAATATTAAACAAGTGTGGCAGATAACCAATGATAGCTTTCCCTATGTCTTTGATAGGTTCTGAAATCCATTGTACAATGATTTTTGACAAGTATTGGGTGGAAGGAAAGATGTCAAAAATCAGCGGAATGATAGTCATTATCAAGAACAACAAAAAAACGATGCGCAAGATAGCGAGTATTTTTACTAAAACCTTTACCACTCGTCGCTTCTTGATTAATTCGTAATTCCGAATGCGAATCCCTGTAAGAAAACGATGTTCAGAGTTGATAGCCAATCTTTTTAAAAAGCGAAACAGCCTATTGATAGCCCATACTAACACAAAAGCAATAAACAATACCAAGCATAATTCTCCCAACCGTATCAAAATACTCTTTACACTATTTTGTTCTTTGTGCTTTACAATAGTGTTTTTGATAACTTGGGCATATCTGTTAGCTAGTTCACTTTGGGTACTGTTCTCCCAAAGCGCATCAACCATAGTAATCCCAGCGATAGCTTTTTCTTTGTACATTACCGCTAAATAATCACCCAAAGGCTTTACTTTGATGGAATCGGCGATAAAAAAAGGGTCTTCGTAAAGTTCTTTAAGTTTATCCTCAATGTATTTTACACGTGTGTCAACATCATAAGGACCATACGAAGAATAGAGATAGTAGAGCGTATCTTTCTCAAAGACAATAGGCTTTCCGCGCATCTTTGCCCGTAGGCTCTCTACTTCTCTTTTTCTTTGTAACATTGTTACAGAGTCAGTAGAAGCTGAAAAGAGATTCCTGTTCTGAGCGTTTTCATTGTGTAGAATCTCCTGTATTTCATTCAACAGCATAGCAATGCGCACCGAATCCTTCTGACGAAACTGCCTAATAGTTTCTAATTCATATTGTATTTGCTTTTGGGTAAGACTATCCGATTGCTGTGCTTGTAGGCACGCAACGAAGAACAAGTATATAATACTAAGAAAATTAAATCGCATTTCTACTTAGCTAAATGACTATTTGTAGTGCAAAGGTATAACAATTTTCTTATATACCCAAAATAAAAACATTGGCAAAGTATCTTACTTTGCCAATGTTTTTATAATCTGTTACTTGTTTATATTATTTGTTCAAGTCTTCCAAAACTTTCACCGCTTCGTTAATGTACACATCTTTCTCAAGACTTTCGTGCCAACGGTCGCGACGCAGTTTCAAGTCTTTACTCGTTTTTATTTTAGCCTCATCTGAAGCTACTGAAGTAAATTTCAAGTTAGATTTGTAATCGTTAATAGCTTTGAACTTTTTAGATTGCTCTTCGTTCTTTTCCATCACTTTTTTATAAGCTTCATAGTTCAGAGGGAAAACGTTGTCTTTTTGTTGTTGTTTTACCCATTGAGCGTTCTCGTCAATCAGTTTCAAGTATTGGTTTTCACTGATGCGTTTTTTGCTGTTCTCAATAGCCTTGTCAAAATTAGCATTATTGTTCCAAAGAGTATATTTAGCAGGTTCTATTTTGTCCCAAGGCATAGCGTTAGGCATATCGCGTTCGCCTATGTCAATATATTTGTATTTATCAGGAACAACGATGTCACTTTCTACTCCTTTTAGCTGAGTAGAGCCTCCGTTGATACGGTAAAACTTCTGAATAGTAACTTTCACAGCACCGAGGTCGCCGTAGTTATTTTGGCGCAAAAAGCTATTCAAATCTACAAAACTTTGTACAGTACCTTTACCAAAGGTTTGCTTACCACCTATGATGATAGCGCGTTTGTAGTCCTGCATAGCTGCAGCCAAGATTTCAGAGGCTGAAGCAGAGAGCTCATTGGTAAGGATTACTAACGAGCCGTCCCATTGTGTTTTAGGGTCGTTGTCAGAAAGTACGTCACGGCTACCGCGTGATGATTTCACTTGTACAATAGGCCCTTTAGGGATAAACAAGCCCCCTATATCTACTACTGTTTTAAGAGAGCCACCTCCGTTAGTACGCAAGTCTACGATAAGTCCATCGATATTCTCTTTTTTGAGTTTTTCAATCTCAAGAGCTACGTCGGTTGCAGCGTTGCGCTTGTTTACATCTTCAAAATCAATGTAGAATTTAGGTAAGTTGATAAGTCCATAGCGCTTGCCATTGGCAGTAATAACTGCCGATTTGGCATAAGTTTCTTCAATCTCTACCACATCGCGAATAATAGGCACTACCTCAATAGTACCATCCACGCGTTTTACAGTAAGGCGCACTTCAGTACCTTTAGGACCTTTGATGAGTTTTACGGCATCGTCCAAACGCATACCTACTACATCTACCGGTTCACCAGCACCTTGTCCTACTTTTAGGATTTGATCGCCCACTTCCAAGAGTTTGCCTTTCCAAACAGGCCCTCCCAAAATCACATTGGTAATGGCTATCCCGTCAGTTTTCTTTTGCAACTGTGCCCCGATACCTTCAAACTTGCCCGACATATCACGGTCAAAGCCTTCTTTAATGTCTGGAGCCATATAGTTAGAGTGAGGGTCGAAGGTCTCAGTAATAGCATTCACGAATATACCAAACCACTCTTCGCGGGTGATGTCGTTGTACATACTGAACATATCAGCCAATGTCTTTTGAGTAGCTTCTACCGATTCTTTCTTGAGCACCTCATTACTCTTAGGCTGATATTTAGCATCTTTTTCTTTCTTAGTCGCTTCTTCCTTTTGTTTGGTAATATAAGTGGAAAGCGTAGTGAAAATAATCACCTGTCTCCAACGGTGCTGTAGTTCAGCTTTGTTCTTTACAAAAGGCAACTTCTCATAGTCAGTATTAATCGTTTCGTTCGTATTCAGGTTAATAGGTTTGGAAAAAATTTCCTTAGTAATCGCTTCTGCTTCTTTCATACGTTGTTTGAGGCGCTCGTATGAAAGGTTAAAGAACGCAATTTCTCCGTTTTTCAAATCGTCGTCCAAACGGTTTTCATATTTTTTAAACTCGTTGATGTCCGATTGAAGAAAATAGCGCTTTTGCCCGTCAGCGTTTTTTAGATAACTGTCAAACACTTTCTTTGAAAAGGCATCGTCCATCTTTATCGGACTAAAATGCGCATTTTCCATTACGTGTTGCACAATGTCCAAAAGCACTCGGTCTTTGTCCTTGTCTTGATTGTCAAACTTCTTGCTTGTGAAACTACAAGAAGCAAATGAAATAAATAATAAAAATAATAAAAATAATACTGCTGAAATATTCTTCATTCTAAAATGGTTTTTTAAATCTTTAAACTGTCAGGTTTTAGGTATTAGTAGTTAGCCCAATTGCTATTTTTCTACTATGTACTATTCCCTAATTTCTATTTTCTAATTCCTATTCTTATCAAATTCTGTGCCTTTCTCTCGTAGGGCTGATAATTTTTACGTTTTGAAAAACAATAGCCCCGCGTATCACCCCTGCAATTGTGTCGTGTAACGCTTTGATGATTTGCATTTTTAGTTCATTCTTGTGATATACCAAACTAATTTCCCGCGCAGGATAAGGCTCTGCAAAATAGTGAATGCATTTCTTTTCTTCCTCTTTCAGTTCCAAAGAGTGTAAGTAAGGCAACAAAGTCATTCCTAAACCCTCGTTAGCCAAGCGTACCAAAGTTTCAAAACTGCCACTTTTCAGTTGGAAGTGCTCTTTAGAGTCTATCACATCTTGGTTACAGATATTCAGTACACTGTCCTTAAAACAATGTCCATCTTCAAGCATCAAAATATCGTTTACATCTAAATCTTCTGAATAGATAGTCTTAGAGTTTTGCAAACGGTGATTCACAGGGATATAAGCCACAAAAGGCTCATAGTATAAAGGTCTTTCTATAATCGATGGGTTGTGTAAAGGTGTCGCCAAAATACCCGCATCATAACTGCCGTCTTCTATCTTTTTCAAGATATTTTCGGTAGTCTGCTCCTCAATTTTTAGGCATACTTTTGGGTATTTATTGATGAAATTCGTAAGGAACATTGGCAGTAGGGTAGGGGAAGCCGTAGGGATAATCCCCACGCGAAACTCGCCTCCTATATAGCCCTTCTGTTGAGCAACGATATCGTTCATTCTGCCCGCTTCATTTACAATTACTTGGGCTTGCTTAATAATTTGTTCTCCTACTTCAGTAACCTGTAGAGGTTTTTTACTTCTGTCAAAAATAGTAACCCCCAGCTCCTCCTCCAACTTCTGCACTTGCATACTCAAAGTAGGCTGGGTAACAAAGCTGTGTTCAGCAGCAGTAGTAAAGTTCTTGTACTTGGCAACAGCCAGCACATATTGGTATTGAGTAATGGTCATAATATGGTATTATTTTAAGGATAAACACACAAAATTGGTTAAGTAAAAAAGTATAAACTAAGGCTATAGATATTGAACAAAAATCAATAAGAAAATTGAACAAAAATAAAAGCTTTGCTTTTTCAAGGTAGCGAAGCTACTAATTCTCTTCTAATTTTATAAGCAATTTGTTTTAAATTTCTACACCGCAAGGTGTACTTCAAATTAAAAGAAAATTTCGTGTATTTCACTTAGTTTGTTATTTCAGTTGTGGCAACACTTCTTTACCTATTTCTTCAAGCACCTCTCCAGCAGGACGAGAACAGTATTTTAAAACCAACATAATATGGTTAACCCCTATTTTACCAAGCTCTAAAAACATATCTATAAGGTAATTGCGCCCAAGGCGGAAACCTAAATCCATCTTCTGAGGCTCAAAATCAGGGTCTCCCATAAGGTCAATGTACACCGGCTGAATATAAGGTTTGGGCGGTTCTCCTTCTTGTTTAAGAGCCTTATGCCAGTCTTGTATTATCTTTTTAGTAAAAGTAAAATCTCTCGGGTAGTAAATCCACCCGTCCGAGTTTTTCGCTATCCATTCCAAATTTATCCCCCCTATGTGCCCCGTTGCATACATCGGTATCTTTTTATGCAAAGGTTTAGGCACCACATCGCCCACTTTATCCAATAACGTGCCATACTCATTGTTATAAGTGGGGAACTCTTTACTCCATAAATCGCGTAACATAGCCATATGTTCCAATACACGAGTACTCCGCCCTTCAAAAAGTTCATTAAAAGCAGGGTATTCTATAGGTCGGTCGCCTGAGGCTACTCCCATCATAAAACGGTTAGGAAAAAGCACATCAAGGCTCGCCGAAGCTTTCGCTACGTGTAAAGGGTGACGCAACGGCAGTATCACACTCGCAAAGCCAAACTTAATACTTTGGGTAAGTGTAGCAATGTGAGCTAAATATATCCACGGGTCAAAAATTTGTCCCACCTCGTTAAAATCAGGATTGTTAAGCGGGATATCACGCACCCACACAGCACTGAAACCTAACATTTCAGCACGCTGAATGAGTTGTACTTGGTTCTCCATTTTAGGGATAGCCCCTTCATATGCCTCAATAGGTAGTAGTAAACCAATAGATAATTTGTGTGTGTCTATCATAATGTGAGTTTGTTTAGAACGGCAAAAATAAGAAAAAATAATGTATAAATTCACTAATATCGAAAATCTTTTTTATTCACATACAATATGTGTTGATTTTCAATAACATATAGGTTCTTTTTACAACTGTATCACCACCCTATTACCTCCCACTTAAATACCTCTTAAAGCTAACTTTCCTTCGCTCATTGTTCGTTCATCGTTCGTTCTTCCTTCGTCTTTTGTTCGCCTTTCCGTCGCTACAGTTCCCCCTTTGGAGGGGGTTAGGGGGAGGTTTTGTTCGTTCATTGTTCGTTCTTCCTTCGTCTTTTGTTCGTCTATCCGCCTGTCGTGCTACGACCTCGCACCGTCTTTGCGTCGCTACACTCCCCCTTTGAAGGTAGTCCGCGAGAGCGGAGTATGTGAATAGGGGGGATGTTTTTAGTCTTTTCTTCGTCTTTCCTTCGTCTTTTGTTCGTTCTTCCTTCGTCTTTCGTTCGTCTATCCCCCTGTCGCACTACAACCTCGCACCCCCTTACCTTTTATCTTTTATCTTTTATCTTTTATCTTCTATAATGCTATTATCGGTATTTCTAATATTGTGGTATTAAATCGAGATTTTGCTAAATCAAAAATTTGCCGTACCTTTGCACTAATAATCTTAAAAAAACAAATTGTATTATGGCAAGAAGTAGAAATGTTATCTTAAACGGACTCTCAGGTATGATTGGTAAAACATTCGTTTTCCGCAAATTTAAAGGACAAACAGTCGTCAGCAAAGCACCGTCTAAGTCCCGTGTACCAGCTTCCGAAGCTCAATTAGGCTGTCGCAGTAAGTTTCAAGAAGCCGTGCGTTATGCCCAACTCGTCCTCAAAAACCCACAACTCAGGGCTTCTTATGAAACATTACCTAAGGTGAAAAATGGCAACACATCAGTTTATCACGCTGCTATCACTGCCTTTCTAAACAATACAATGTTAGAAATATAGAGCTTACATACATAACATACTAAACAAACGAACCTAATAGGCGATGAAATATTATATTATAGCAGGCGAGGCTTCTGGTGATTTACACGGAGCAAACCTAATGAAAGCCCTTTTAGAAAAAGACCCAAAAGCGGAATTCCGCTTTTGGGGGGGCGATCAAATGCAACAAGTCGGAGGTACACAAGTCAAGCATTATCGCAACCTCGCTTTTATGGGCTTCTGGGAAGTGCTTACCAATTTGCGCACCATCTTGCGCAATATCAGTTTCTGTAAAAAAGATATCGCCCAGTTTCACCCCGATGTCCTCATCTTTATAGACTACCCAGGTTTTAATATGCGCATTGCCAAATGGGCTAAAGAGCAACATATCCCTACGCATTACTACATCTCACCTCAAATATGGGCTTGGAAAGAAAACCGTATAAAAGCTATCAAACGCGATGTAGACTTTATGTATGTCATACTTCCGTTTGAAAAAGATTTCTACGAAAGAAAACACCAATACCGCGTCCACTTTGTAGGTCACCCATTGCTCGATGCTATTGCTCAGCGCAAGGAAGTGAATGAACAGACCTTTAAAGAGGAAAACAACTTAGATATGCGCCCTATTATAGCGCTCTTACCAGGTAGTAGAAAGCAAGAAATAGCCAAGATGCTAAAAATAATGCTCTCTATAGTCGATGATTTCCATCAGTATCAGTTCGTAATAGCAGGAGCACCCTCTATTGATTATCACTTCTATAAACGCTTTATCAAAGAAGAAAACGTGCATTTTGTAAGTGGCAAAACCTATGATTTGCTCTCAGTATCTTATGCAGCCCTTGTCACCAGTGGTACGGCTACTTTAGAAACCGCCTTGCTAAACGTCCCCGAAGTAGTGTGCTACAAAGGCAATTGGATTTCTTATCACATAGCCAAACGCATCATTAAGCTCAAGTATATTTCATTAGTAAACCTTATTATGGATAAACCTGTGGTTACTGAACTTATTCAAGGCGACCTTACTAAAAAGAATTTAGAAGCCGAACTCAATAAGCTCTCTACCTACAGGCATCGTTATGAAGTGTTTAAAGACTATGTTTTACTGAGAGAAAAGTTAGGTGGCGAAGGGGCAAGCCAAAAAACAGCCTCATTAATACTACGTCAATGGCAAGAAGAGTAAACACAGCTAATACAATAATTGTACTTTGCGTATTGCTATTTGGTATAAGCAAACTCGTAGTGTACTTAAACAAAGTAACACAAGAGCAGCTCAACCAGTGGCTTTGTGTGCCTCAATCGTTACCACTGTTCTTAAAACAACCTTGGACGCTCCTCTCTTACGCTTTTTATCACGTAAGCGAACAACACTTGTTTTGGAATATGCTCCTGCTATTTTTTGCAGGTCACATATTCTTTAATCTTTTTAATACTCAACAATTTATTAAGGCATATGCTTTTGGAATTATAGGTGGCGGAATCGCTTTTTTAGCTATAGCTTACTTCTTTCCCACCTTCACCGATAATACGATGCTTTTAGGTGCTTCAGCTGCTATTATGGGCATCTTAGCCTTTGTGGTAACCGTTTCACCCTCTTATAATGTGTATATCTTTACCTTCAAAATAAAACTGCTCTATGTTATATTAGCTTTCATACTTTTTGATATCATCAATATATCAGTAAATACCGGAGGTAAGATAGCTCACTTTGGAGGTATTGTAGGGGGCATATGCGCAGGGCTAACTTCAAAGTACAGCTTTCGCAGTCCTAAAAAAGCAGAAATACCCCAAGAAGAATCTCCTAAAAAAGAGAAGAAAGTTATTTCAGAAGAACAACAAATACAACAGCATCAAGTCAATCAACTGTTAGAGAAAATCAGTGCCAGTGGTTATGCAAGTTTAACCGACCAAGAAAAGAAATTCCTCTTTGAAGTAAGTAAGGGGAAAAAAGGCTAATTCATTATGAATGAAGCGCTAAATAAAACACCCATTTGCTAATAAATGTTAATCTTTAGCGGTGGGTATATTTTTAACATATTCTTAACTCACCGTGTTTGGATAATGTTATACTTTTGCGCGAAAATAGTTGAATGATTATTGGTGATGAAGATGAATCGACTAATATTATGGGTGCTTCTAAGCACTTTAATTGCTTGCAAAGGGAAACAAGATAACCCCACTATAATAAGAGGCTTTTTCCCTAATGCAAAAGATTCTTTTGTTGTACTATACAGCAATGATACACCTATAGATACAGCCTATTTAGACAAGGATAAAACTTTCCGATTTAACCTGAACATAACCGAAGGAGAGTTGTTTAACTTTGCAACAGATGGTAAGTATCAATATGTGTATGTAGAACCAAAGGATAGTGTGGTAATTTATGCCAATGCACTCAGTTTTGACGAAAGTATTTCATTTTCGGGTAAAGGTTCTGTTATTAATAACTTTTTGGTATCACAATCTAAAATAGCTGATGCACAAGAAGAGATTTTTAGAGGGTTTCACTCTTTGTTGCCTATGCAATATAAAGCCAAAAGTGATTCCCTATATCAAGAAAGAAAACAAGAGTATAATGATTTGCTCAAAGCAGCTCCATTGCTTACAGATAGAGCAAAAGATTTAGCCTTAGTAAGTGCTACATTCCCTATCTATAAAGAAATGGAGATATACCCATTTGTTTATCAAGATAAAAATAACATTTCAATAGTAGATTTGTTGCCTTATAACTTTTATGATTATCGCAAACAAATCAATTATAACGATACCTTTTTAGAATATTTCCGACCCTATTATAGGTATATGGTAATGTATGTCAATAATCTGGCTTTTACCCAATACACCTATGATACTCACACATTGGTAGATGTAAGTAGAGAATTAGGTTTTCATTTACAAAAGATAAAAATCATCGATAGCCTTTTTACCAATGGAAGTTTGAGAGATAACCTATACCGAAATGCAGCTTATGCCTATATTTTTAATATCCAAGAGCATATTGATTATAAAGACTATTTCGATAAATTTGCGCTATACAATAAAGATAATAAACATAAAGCCGAATTAGATAAGGTTTTTAGAAACGTAATAGCTTTACAAGCGGGTAGAATTCCCCCCGATTTTGATTTGATTAATGCAAACGGTGAACCTACTAAGTTTTCGGAAATACAACAGCCGGAGGTAACTATTTATTACTTTTGGTCGGTCAATCAGAAAGAGCTTTCCAAACTTATTTTCGGAAGAGTGAGTCAGTTAAAGAAGCTATTTCCCAATGTAAAGTTTGTAGGTATTGATATAGGGCAGGATAAAACTCAATGGCGCAAACAAATCTCAAATACCGATTGGACTGACCAATATCACTCTATCAATTTCATAGATTTGTCTCAAAAGTTTTTAATCAATAATATCAACAAATCAGTAATTATAGATAAAAACGGACATATCATATCGGCTTTTGAAGATATTTTCAGTCCAAACTTAGAAAAAATATTATTATCAAAAGAATCTTAATTATTTATGTCTGACCAGATTATTACTTTTATTATGTATTGCGTTCCGGCTCTTATTGTAGGAGCGGTAGCCTTTTATTTTTTTAGAATGCATATTGAAAATGAAGATAAAAAACGATGGTTTCTTCTCCATAAAGAAAACCAGAAGTACACACTGCCTATTCGTTTGCAGGCATATGAGCGAATGACACTTTTCTTAGAGCGAATGTCTCCTCAACAACTGTTTTTGCGTATTCCTCCGCATAATTTTTCTAAGAAAGAGTATGAAGCGTTACTTGTAAACTCTATTGATGAGGAATTCGAACATAACTTGGCTCAACAAATATACCTTAGTGAAAAGCTTTGGAATATTATCCGTACTGCTAAAATGGCTACTATCCAAACCATTCGCAAAGTAGCCCTCACTGAAGAAGTAAAAGACTCGCAAGCTATGGTAGAAACTATATTTAAAGAATTTGTAGAAAAGGCAACTCCTTCGGCTAATGCATTAAGTCATTTAAAAGAGGAAGTACGTCAATTTTTAAATTAGGAATATTTCTGTAACTATAAACAAATAAGGGATTGAACCTGTTGAGGTCAATCCCTTATTTTATTGTGTGATAAAAGAGTTCCCTATACTTTGGAGATTGAAGTTAAGAAAGCTTTTATAATAGTTGCAGACAGTTTCCCTGCCTCTACCACAAAGGTTTCATATGATACAGCATTCCCTTCACCAGCTTTATCAGAGATAGCACGAAGCATTACAAAAGGAATGTTTAATAAGTAGCAGGTTTGAGCAATGGCTGCTGCTTCCATTTCTACAGCCTTTGCATTAGGAAAGATAGTAGCTATTTCTTGTAATCGAGTAGGAGAGGAGATAAACGAATCTCCACTTACTACCTGTCCGTAATGGAGTGTATGACTGTATTGTTCTGCGACTTGTTTTAGTTTCTCTGTCCATTGTGGGTTAGCAATAAAGGCAGGAGGCATTTGTGCTTGTTGCCCTATTTCATATCCAAAAGCGGTTACATCTACATCGTGGTGGCGTACTTCAGTAGCTAAGATAATATCGTGTACTGAAGTATCACCTAAGCCTCCGGCAGTACCCGTATTAATAATAAGCGATGGATTATACCTTTCTATAAGTAAAGTGGTCGCAACTGAAGCACTTACTTTACCTATACCTGAAAGTAATAACACTACTTCTACACCATTAAGGGTGCCTTCATAAAAAGCAAAACGTCCTATTTTAGTTTCTTTACAAGACTCAATAGAAGCTCTCAAACTATCTATTTCAAGCTCCATTGCGCCTATGATTCCTATTTTCATAAATAAATCTTTACTGAATTATTAATTTTTCAAAAGCCTTTGTTTTGAAGGTAAGCTCTTCGTTCTGATCGTTACTATACACTAAAAGTACAGCCATATTGGGGTGTTTCTCCAAAAAAGCCTTACTCTTTTCCATTCCCATTACCATAAACATAGTAGCATAACCATCGGCATACATAGTGGAAGGAGCAACTACTGTAGCACTGAGTACATCACTTTGGGTAGCCCGACCTGTAATGGGGTTAATAGAATGCACATACTTACGCCCATTGCTATCTGTCCATACTTTGCGATAGTTACCAGAGGTTGCTAACCCTTGATTGGTAAACTGTATGGTAGCTACTAATTCTCGGTCGTCTAAAGGTTTGATAGGGTTTTCTACGCCTATTGTCCACGCTTTGTTTTCTACAGTATTCTTACCTTTCAAATACATTTCACCAGCTATTTCCACGATGTAATTCTCAATACCTTTTGAGTTGAGAAAAGCAGCCACTACATCAGAGGTGTAGCCTTGGGCAATTGCATTAAAATCGAACAGTATTTCAGGGTATTCTTTCTCAATATGATTGTCGGCAGTGAGTTGTACTTTATTAAAACCTACATATTTCTTCAGTTCTGCTATTTTTTCATCTGTAGGGAGTTTATCCTCAGTTATCTTTTGTTTACCAAACCCCCAAGCGTTTACTAATATACCTACTGTGGGGTCAAACAGCCCTTCACTTTCTTGCCATATCTGCTGAGAGGCTTCAAATACCTTTCTGAAGTGCTCATCTACTACTACAGTTTTATCTCCTGCATTGATTTTAGAAATATCAGAGTCTGGTTTATAAGTAGACATTGATTGGTCTATCACTTGTAATATAGAGTCTATGGCAGGTTTAAGGTCTTCTTTATTTTTGCTGATGTACTTAATGTGATAAGTACTGCCTTGCGCCTCTCCACTTATAAGACGAATCTCATCTTTTACGGGAGACTGACAAGCTACTAAGCCTATTGCGATACTTAAAAATAGATATTTCATTATTTGATTATTAAATTCTTACTTCTTCTTACATAAAGGAATGATTTCCTCAGCAACAATACGGTAACGCTCTATTTCTTCAGCGGTAAAATGAGAAGCGTATTGCAGTTCTTCTACTTCAAAACCTATACTGTGCAATTTATCAAAATAGTCTAAACCGTAGACTCTCACGTGGTCATACTGACCAAAAATACGGGTACGTTCTTTAGGGTCGGTAATGGTGTTATCTTCAAAAGTAACTGCCCGATGGTAGTCTTGCGGTACCTGAAAGATACCCCAACCGCCTTTTTTCATCACTCGGTAAAGCTCTTTCATTGCTTGGGTATCATCTTGGATATGCTCCAATACGTGGTTACAAAATATCACATCGAAGCTTTCATCTTCAAAGGGTAAAGCGCACAAATCAGCTTTTACGTCTGCCAAAGGTGAATATAGGTCGGTGGTGAGGTAGTTGAGGTTAGCTTGTTTCTTAAAGCGTTTATAAAAGGCTTGTTCAGGAGCGACGTGCAACACTTTGAGCTCACGTGTAAAGAAGTCGGTTTCACGAGTGAGGTACAACCATAAAAGGCGGTGGCGTTCTAACGATAGGGTAGAGGGTGAGAGCACATTAGGGCGTGCTTTGCCGTAGCCATAGGGTAGGAATTTCCTAAAAGTCTTACCATCAATAGGGTCTTTGTACTTATTCCCTCTGAGGTAAAAAGCTAAAAACGGACGTACCCAATAGCTCATCTTTATAAGCCAAGGGCGCGGAACTTTGTTTAATATAGTAGTGATGATAGCCATTAAAAGGTATTTTTAACGAAATAAAGTGAGCCCTACTCCTTTCATTTCATCAGAATAAACGGGATAGACTACCATTTGCACCGATGATTTCTCTTTGCGTGTAAACCATTTGGAAGTATAAGGCAAGAGCCAATAGGCTGTTTTAGCACTGAGCATACCTATCCCTGCCCCTACCAGCACATCGCCTATCCAGTGACGATTATTATACAAGCGCATCACACCTACTGTGGTAGCAATAGCATAGCCACTGATACCTACCCATATATTTTCATCTTTGTACTCTTGCCAAAGGATTTCCATCCCTGTGAAGGCAGTAGCTGTATGTCCCGAAGGAAAAGAATTGTGGGCACTACCATCGGGACGGTGTACTCTTGCACTGTATTTAGTTCCGTTTACTAAGGCTGCCGTAATGGCATAAGCAGTAGCTCCAACTATGAGTCGTTCCTTTACACTGTGCTTGGCTTTTATACCTAAATTGCTATAAGCAAATACACTGGCAATAGGAAGATATTGTATATAATCATCGAAACGCAATTTATGTCCGCCCGAATATCTATAAGTGTGCCGTTGTACATAACGATTGATGTAAGTAGCGTTCGAGATAACCCCTAAAGTAATAAGAGAGGCAGGAAGAATCACTTGTTTGAGTTGAGGTTTTTCAGTAGCAATATGCAAGGTGTCGGCAGTGAGTACCGACTGGTGTAGTACTGATAAACTATCAGTTTGAGCTTTTATAGATTGAATGAGAATAAAACAGAAAGCTACAATTAAAAGTAATATTTTCATTTTTTTTAGGTAAGAGATAAGAGTTAAAAGGTAAGAATTACCAAAAATACCATAATAGCAGAGAGCCAATAACAATACGGTAGATACCCCACACTTTGAAGCCGAATTTAGTAAGGATATGTATAAAGAACTTCACGGCTATCATTGCTACCACAAAAGCTATTACATTGCCTATGATAAAGAGCCAGAAACTCTTATCGGTTTTCATTATTAGCTCGTAGCCTTTCTCTTGAGCAGTACCCCATTTCTTCAAGAAAATAGAATAGACGGTTACTGCTAACATCGTGGGGACAGCTAAGAAGAATGAGAACTCGGCGGCAGCTTTGCGAGTGAGCCCTTGCGTCATTCCGCCAATAATAGAAGCGGCAGAACGCGATGTGCCTGGCATCATTGCTAAACACTGCCAGAAACCTATAACAACAGCTTTTTTTACGCTGATATCTTTCTCGTTGTGGATTGTAGGGCGTTTGAACCAGCTGTCTACAAAAATTAGGATTATACCGCCCACAATTAGGGTAATAGCAATCGCTTTTTGGTTACCTAATACGGCTTCAATCTTATCGTCGAAAAGCTTGCCTAATACAAGAGCAGGAATTACAGCACACGCTAACTTTAAATAGAACTGCCAATTGGAAAAGTCGAAGAACTTGCGCCAATACAACACTACTATTGAGAGAATAGCACCAAACTGTATGGACACTTGGAACATTTTCAGGTACTCATCGTCAGGCATTCCCATAAGGGCAGCAGTAAAGCCCATATGTGCTGTTGATGAAATAGGAAGGTACTCGGTAAGTCCTTCGATAATAGCAATAATAATAGCTTGCAGTGTGCTCATTCTTATTTTTCTTCTTGTTTATTATCAGTTTTAGGGTTTACCAAAATGGCGTAAATTTCAATAGCAAAACCTAAAAGCACCAAAGCAGGAGCTAAGTGAATACGTCGGAAATTGAAGATAGAGGGGTCGAACACAGCAGGATTATCGCTACCACCACCGCTCATTGTTATAAAACCAAGGGCTATTACTATTAAGCCAATAGCCATTATAAGATAGTTTTTCTTTTCAAAAATGAAAGTTGAATGATGTTTCATCAGTGATTAATTATTAATGATTAAGGGTTAGTAATAAAGGTCGTTGGTATTGAGGTTTAGGAAACGTTGGGTTGCAAAATAGGTACTGAGCCAACTGATGAGTATCCCAACGGTGATAATGCCTATGAAAACAATAGTTAAAGCGCCTGAATCCATAAGTATGTTAAACTCAGGATATGAGTTTACAATTGCCAATAGTGATAGATAGAAAAGCACTATAGCTATAAAGGCACTCAAGATGCCCAAGCGTACATTTGTTAGCAAAAACGGACGGCGTATAAAACTACGGGTTGCCCCGACTAACTGCATTGTTTTGATAATAAAACGTTTGGAATAAATGGAAAGGCGAATGGAGGCATTGATGAGCAGTATAGATACAAAAGTGAATAGGGCACTGAAAATTAATGTAATAATGCCTATTCGGTTTACGTTCTCGTGTATGAGGGCTACCAAAGATTGGTCGTACACTACTTCGGTAACAAAAGAGTTTTGCTCTAACTCACGCTTGATTTCACGCATCTTATCGGGCTCGGCATATTCGGCTTTTAGACTTAAATCGATGGTGTTTTGCAGGGGGTTCGTGCCGATGAAGGTAACAAAATCTTCACCAACGTCTTTACTGAACTTTTCGGCAGCGACTTCTTTGGATACAAACCGCAACGACTTTACAAAACTCGCTACCGAAAGCGTCTTCTGCAACTGCTCAATGTCGGCATTTTTGGCGTCGTCCTTTATCAAGACGGTAACAGTTACTTGCTCTTTGAAGTAATTAGCTAACTTATTAGTACTTAATACTAAAAAGACAAAGAAGCCTAATAGAAAGAGCACTAAGGTAATGCTCACTATTACTGAAAAATAGGAGGAGATTAATCGTCGTTTGTTAAATGAATCGATGGAGCGTGCCATTCTTATATTTTTTGTTTTAAGATAGAAAATCACGCAAAAGTACAACTTTTTTTTGAAATAACAAGTAAATTAATGTGATAATACTAAAAATGCCAATAATTAAAAGGTAAAAGGTAAAAGGTAAAAGGTAAAGCGGTGCGAGGTCGTAGCACGACAGGCGGATAGATGAACGAATGACGGTGCGAGCCGCACAGACGTATGATGAGAAGATGAAGAATGGACGAACGAATGACGAACAAAAGACGAAGGAAGAACGAACAAAATGTCATATCCTGAAATAGGTTTACACAAAAAACAGGAAAATATATGA
>NZ_BPUU01000006.1:0-31207 GCF_054772415.1 Capnocytophaga sp. HP1101 | reverse complement strand
CAATTTCTTCTACGATACTCAACTTAAAGCAATCACTGTACCGAACTATTACTTTTCTCCGCTCTGTCATATTTTTTCCTGTTTTTTGTGTAAACCTATTTCAGGATATGACACGTCCTTCCTTCGTCCTTCCTTCGTCCTTCCTTCGTCTTTTGTTCGTCATTCCTTCGTCATTCCTTCGTTTATACTTCGTGTTCACCTTTAATATCACGGTGCTCATAGTCAGCTATCATCAGTTTATCGTAATCAGTCTTAGTGCCTTTACCAAAGCGTTTACCGATGTTATCGAAGATGAGATATACCAATGGCACAATAATAAGCGTCAGGAATAATGACGAAATAAGTCCCCCGATAATTACAATCGCCAAAGCATTGTTAATCTCAGCACCTGCACCACTGGCAATAGCAAGAGGGATCATACCTGCTACCATCGCAATGGTTGTCATCAAAATAGGACGCAATCGGGCGTGATTTGCTTGGATAAGTGCGGTAATCGTATCTTCACCTTCTTCCTTTCGGTGATTCGCAAAGTCCACCAGCATAATCGCGTTCTTGGCAACCAACCCGATGAGCATAATAATACCTAAAAGAGTGAAAATGTTGAGTGACATATTCGCTAAAGCTAATGCAATCAAAGCCCCAATAAAAGATAATGGAATAGAGAACAATACTACAAACGGACGTGAGAAACTGTCGTATAGCACTACCATTACCATATACACCAATAAAATAGCAGCAAAGAGTGATACGAAGATAGTGCCAAATCCTTCGTCTTGCATCTCTTGGTCTCCCGTGAATACAAAGTGCACGTTCGCTGGTTTTTGCAAGCTCTCTAATTTAGTTTTCCATTCAGAAACAATAGTACCCGTAGGGCGACCTACTGATTGTGCTTGTACAGTTACCGAAGGCGACTTGTCATAACGCTCTAACTGTGTAGGACCTGAGGCATAGATAATATTAGCAAATTGCGATAGTTTCACCTGTTGCCCTGCAGCATTGATGAACATCATATTCTCTATATCACTTATAGATTGGCGACTGCCGTCTTCAAACACTATATTGATGTCATACTCTGAGTCACCTGTACGGAATTTACTGTCGTCATTACCATTGAAAGCCGTACGCATTGTTACCCCTACTGTAGCAATGTTTAATCCTAACATTGCCATTTTGTCGCGGTCAATTTGTACATTAATTTCAGGGTTACCACTCTCTGAACTGAGTTTAATTTCAGTAGCTCCTTCAATTGTTTTGAGTAGTTCTGCGGTTTTCTCAGCATATTCTTGGGCAGCTTCCACATTATCAGAAGTAACCACCAAGGCAATTGGTGCTTGTTCAGCCCCCATCATACCCACAGGAACTGTTTTTACTTTAGCATCTACTAAGTACTGACTGAGCTCTCGTTTCAGCTTAGCCGCAATCACATTAGTCGATTCACTGCGTTCTTTCTTATCAATAATAGTAAGCTGTATTTCCGATTTATAAGCGGTTGCTTGTGAAGCTCCCATACCACTGGTAGATTGCCCTACAGTAGTAATCATACTTTCTACCAAAGGCTTATCAGTACCCTCAACTTTAAGATTGCGTAGGTAGTTTTCAGCCTTTTGGGTGATAAAGTTCGTCTGCTCCAATGAAGCGTCTTTGTTCAATTCAAATTGTACTAAGAACTTTCCTCTATCCATAGGAGGCATAAAGTCTGTCCCTATGAATCCAGCAGGGATAAATGCACAAGAGCCTACAAAGAGGAAGAACACCAAAATGATAGTTTTCCATTTATTGGCAAACACCCATACTAATAAATCAGAGAAAAACTGAGTAAAGCGTTTGAGGTAATTCTCAAATCCTATCGACATCTTGCCAAAAAGAGTGTTAGGATTGGCGTGTTCTAATTTTCCAAAGCGAGAGTAGAGCCAAGGCACTACCGTAAACGACATTAATAGGGAGAGCATTGTAGCAATAGCTACAGTCATACAGAACTCACGCACTACTTTCACTACAATGGCACTGCCCAATGAAATAGGTACAAATACCACCACAATCACTAAGGTAATCGCCATTACGGTAAGCACAATTTCTTTAGATCCATCAAAAGCAGCACGCACCTTGTTTTTCCCCATTTCCATATGGCGGTGAATATTTTCCAATACCACAATGGCATCGTCCACAAGTATACCTACTACTAATGAAAGCGCTACCAAACTCATTAAGTTCAGTGTAAAACCAAAAAAGTACATTCCTATGAACGATGCAATCAGCGAAGTAGGGATAGATACCATTACAATAAGTGCATTACGCAAACTGTGGAGGAAGAAGAACATCACCACAGCCACCAATACAATTGCTAATATTAAGTCAAACATCACCGAACTGGCAGCTTCTAACGTAAACTCACTCGTATCTTCAGCTAAAAGCATTTTTACACCTTCGTTTTTATAAGTCTGCTCTATTTGGCTCATTTTATTGCGTACTAATTCACTCACCGATACCGCATTGGCATCAGTTTGTTTAATCACTTGCAAAAGGAGTGTGTTTTCTTGGTCAATACGCGCAATCTTCTCAGCTTCTTCTTCAGTATCTTGCACATCAGCCACATCAGCCAAACGTATTTCTATACCATTTTGCGAAGCCAATGTAAGGTTACGCAACTGTTCTACATCTTCTATTTTACCAAGCAAACGTATAGAGGTATTATTCTCGCGTGTTTTCAGCTTACCCGCAGGAATTTCCATATTCGAGGCTGCTATCACTTGTTGCACTTGAGCGATAGATAGACCATAGCCTTCTAATTTTTTTGAGTCAACACTTACGCGTATTTCGCGTTTGCGCCCACCTATTATATTTACCTGAGCTACCCCTGGTACACGCGATAGTTCAGGTTGTATTTTTTTATCTACCAAGTCGTACAACTCTTGAGCTGATAGATTAGAAGTAACTCCAATAGACACAATAGGAAGGTCAGAAAGCGAAAATTTGCTAAGCGATGGTTCTTTAGCATCGTCAGGTAAATCAGCTCTAATCGCATTGATTTTCCGTTGTGCTTCGTTGAGTGTATTATCTACATTTGCCTCATTAGTAAGCTGTACTACTACTATCGAAAGACTTTCATAAGAAAACGATTGTATCTTTTTGATATTCTCCAAGGCCGAAACCGCATCTTCTATCTTTTTAGTAACAGTACTCTCAATCTCAGAAGGTGATGCCCCTGCATAGACGGTAGAGATAGTTACCACATTCACCTCAAATTTAGGAATCAACTCATAGTTCAGTAGTTTGTATGAATAGAAACCACCTAAGAGTAATAAGGAAAGCATTACAATAAGGACACTAGGTCGCTTAATAGAAAGTTTAATTAAATCCATTTGTTTGTTTGTTCTAAATCGGGTGCAAAGGTATGATAAAAAACTTAATAAACAAAAAAAGTTTCCATATTTCAGGAAACCTTTATCAGAAGTAAGAGCTTGAATAGTCTATGATACTTACTATTTTGGAGGAAATTTTTCTAATATTCTATTTACGAAATTGTTGATAGCTTCCTCTTTACGTTCCATTGTTTGAGGTAAATTACCTACGCCTTTACCTTGCCAAATAAGTTCACGCTTATGGGCATCTATAATTTCAATATAAAGAGAGCCCTCTGTACTTCGTGCTACATTATAGGTTGCTCCTCCCCAAAAAGGTCCCCAGCCCATTCCCCAACCCCAATAGTATGGAGTATTGTTGTACACATCTACATTTTCTTGCTCACGAGTGAAGATATTTACTAAAACGTCGGGGTTTTCTGAAAGGGTCATTCCTTTTGACGTTAAATTATGTTCAATAGCACGCAAGATACGCTTCTTATCTAAATCCGAGATAGGAACTTTATCAATGCCTTCTTTAAAGAAAGCAAATGATTTATATGCAGAAAAATCGGCCTGTTGGTCATAATCTACAGCTACATATACACTAGCGCAAGAACTAAGAACAACTGCCATAATTAGAAGTATAAAAACAGTTACTTTTTTCATATCATAAGTTATTAAAAGGTTATTTCTTGTTTTTATGAGCACAAAATCTATACCGTTTTATATTTTTCTATCCATTAATTGTAGGGCAAAAGTTCTGAGATACTTTCGTTTGTCATTGCCTATAGCTATTTTATCTAATATAATAAGAGCTTTTTGAGTATAGTTTTCTATGAGCTCTCGAACTGCTTTATCTGCATTTGTTACCTGAAAAATCTCTTTTACTCTTGCTATTTTATTATTATCTTCATTTGTAGCATATGTTCGCAATAGCTCTTTACGTTGGTTTTCATCACTTAGTGCTAAAGATTTTAGATAGAGTATAGTTTTTTTATTTTCTATAATATCTCCTCCTATTTTTTTACCAAACGAAGCATCTCCAAAAGTATCTAAATAGTCATCTTGTAACTGAAAAGCTATCCCTAAATTCAATCCAAAATTATACATATTCATTTGGTTTTCTTTAGTTGTTTCAGAGATAATACTACCCATTTGTAAGGCAGCTCCTATAAGAACTGAAGTTTTGTATGAAATCATTTGCATATATGTCTCAATACTTACTTCTTGTTGCTTTTCAAAATCCATATCCATTTGCTGTCCTTCACATACTTTAAGAGCTGTTTCACTTAATGTTTTTACCAATTCTTGAAATATTTCTGGAGGATAACTCTCTAATAACTTATAAGCAATAATGAGCATTGCATCTCCCGAAAGTATACCTATATTTGTATCCCATTTTTCGTGCACAGTAGGTTTGCCACGTCTCAGAGGTGCTTTATCCATAATATCGTCGTGAATAAGTGAAAAATTATGGAAAACTTCTATAGCAGTAGCTGCATTAAGTGCTTTGTGATAGTCTTTACCAAAAATATCAGCTGCAATAAGGGTAAGTATGGGGCGAATACGTTTTCCCCCTATGTTAAGGATATACTGAATGGGCTCGTAGAGGTGAATAGGTTCTTTGGGAGTAAATGTTTTTTCTATATGTTGCAAAAAAGCCGTTTTATACTCTTCAATGGTAAGCATAATAGTCTATTTATTAATTTAGAAATTAAATACTTGTCTGTTCTTATCCTTTTCTCAAAAGCTCTATGGCGTGATTACGAGCCGATTCACCGCTGTTTTTACCTTCAAGCATTTCCGAGAGCTCTGAAATGCGTTCCTCTTCACTGAGCATTTTAAGATGGGTAGTTGTCTTACCAGTTATATCTTCTTTAAATACTTTAAAATGATAAGTACCTTTAGCAGCTATCTGTGGCAAATGGGTAATAGCAAATACCTGTCTGTTTTTGCTCATTTGTTTCATTATATCACCCATTTTTTGAGAGATTTCTCCTGATACTCCTGTATCAATTTCGTCAAACATAATAGTAGGGAGTGCTGTATGTGCTGCCATTATAGCTTTTACAGCTAACATTATACGCGATAACTCTCCTCCTGAGGCTACTTTTTTTAACTGACCAAATTCCCCCCCTTTATTAGCAGAAAATAAAAATGAGAGCTCATCATTTCCGTTATTAAAGAAATGTGAAGTAGGTGTTAGCTTGATATCAAAACGTCCATTAGGCATTCCTAATTCGTGCATAAAGCTCTCTAATTGCTTAGTGAGGGCAGGAACTACTTTCTCCCGATTTTTGTGTAACTCAGTAGCTTTTTTAGAAGTTTCTGTTTGTTGTTTCGTTACTAACTCTTGTTGTTCTTTAAGGTCGAAATCTGCGCTT
The DNA here is from genome assembly GCF_054772415.1 of Capnocytophaga sp. HP1101. NCBI lineage: Bacteria > Pseudomonadati > Bacteroidota > Flavobacteriia > Flavobacteriales > Flavobacteriaceae > Capnocytophaga > Capnocytophaga sp. HP1101. Next base: position 25,482 of record NZ_BPUU01000006.1, on the reverse strand, counting down.
TCAGTTTTAGAAACTGCATTCTCTAAACGTTCTTGGATACTCATCAACTCTTCTACGGTTGTTACTTTGTGCTTTTGCTGAAGTGAGTAGATTTTATTGAGTTGTTTTGATATTTCTTCTAAACTTTCAGGGTCTGTTTCTATGTTTTCATCAATATCCGCTACGTCTCTGCCTAAATCTTCTAAGTCTAAAAAAGCTGAGTCAATGCGTTCATATAATTCGCGATATTGCTGTTTGTATTCTGTAAGATTTGAAAAAGCGCGACGCAGTTCACGTAAATTATTCAAAATACCTACGTTCTCATCGTTGAGCAAATACAAACTTTCAGCTACGCTTTCCTTTATTTCTTCAATATTAGAGGCTTCTTCATAACTTTCTTCCAATTCCTCCAAGATGCCTTCTTCTAAAGTAACTGATTTCAGTTCTTTGAGCTGATGCAAATTGTAATCGTATTCCTTATTAGCTGTTTGCTGAAAGTCTATCAGTTCTTGTAGTTTCTTTTGTTCTGCTTTAAGTAATGTTAAAAGACGTTGGTATTCTTCTAACAACAATTTGTTTTCAGCCATTGCATCAATAATTTCAAACTGAAAGGCTGAATCACTTAACGAAAGTGTTTGATGCTGAGAATGGATATCCACGAGCGCTTCACCTAAACGTGAGAGCACGTCTAATGTTACAGGTGAATCATTCACAAAAGCTCTCGATTTTCCCGAAGGTAGTATCTCTCGGCGTATAATGGTTTGAGGGTCATAATCTATTTCCAACTCATTGAAGAGCGATTGAAATTCATATTTCTGCAAAGAAAATTCGGCTTCAATAACACATTTTTCATCTTTGTTCCTTAAAGCCGACATATCAGCTCGCTTTCCCAATACTAAGGAAAGTGCATCAAGCATTATAGATTTTCCCGAACCTGTTTCACCTGTGATAATAATAAAACCTTCTGGAAAGTCAACTTTTAGGTCATCAATTAAAGTGTAGTTTTTTATAGATAGAGTATTGAGCATATTCGTTATTTTATTTCATTCCATTTGGTTACTTGGGTAGGAGCTAATTTCACTAAGGCTTCTTTTAGCATTTTAGTATTAAAAATTATTCCTCCTGAGTAAATAGAAGCAATTTCATCGGTTTTTGCATTAAAAAACAATATCATTGCATAGGAACTCAACCGTAGGCTTGGTATTTTTTCAAGTGAGATAATAGCATTTTGGATAGTTTCTTTAGCTCCTTTCTCATCTGCACTCATTGTATCTAATCCCAAACGATGGTATTGGTATAGGGCTTTGTGATAATCAGTGTAATTCTCTGAAATAAGTTCGTTTATTAACAAGAAACGGTTGTTTTTACCATTATCTGCCCAACCTGTATAACTACTGTTCTGTGCTATATTCGCAATTTGCTGTGCTTTTAAAAAATAAGGTCTCCCTGCATTTTCGGCAAAGGTATCGGCATCAAACCCTAATAGCAAATAGGCATAGTAAGCTATTACCGAAGTGAGATTCGACTCAAAGGCATTTTCATTGAAAGTAAGAGGCGCAAACTCTTGATAGTCGAACGCTACTTCTTTGTCTTGTAAGTTAAATACAGGTGATTGGTATGCCGAATTGTATACAGGACGTGAAGATTGCACCAAAAGACTCGCTTCATAGTGTGAATTTTCAAACTTGTTTATCACCAGTATAAAACTGCAACGAATGCGTTCGTTATCACGCACTTTTAAGTCTGTCCAACGAGTCTGATTGATAAATTCTTGTAATGACTTTTCTAAGGTCTTAAAGACTGAGCGATTACTTAAATTTACCTGTTGCGTATTAACCGTTACCAAAGCATTCAACTCTTGTGAAAAAGAGAATGAGCTGCTAATTAAGGCTAAGAAGAGTACTATTTTTCTCATAATGATATATGTCATAGGTTAATTGTTTCCTACCTTCGCTTCTGTTCTAATTAATAGGGTATTTCTTCCGTGATTTCAAGACCGTAGCCCGACATTCCTACGTAATTCGAAGCATTTTTAGAGTTAGTGAGCAAGCGTAGTTTCCTAATACCTAAATCATTGAGTATTTGCGCCCCCATTCCAATATCCTTAGTATCTTTACCTACTTCAGGAAGTGGGTGTCCACTTTGGTGCTCTTTTATTTCAGTAATGCGCTGTAATAACGTTTGCGAATACCCCTCTTTGTTAATTACAATCACCGCTCCTTTGCCTTCTTCATTAATTTTTCTGAAAATGCGTTCCAAAGGATTGTCTTTATCACCTGCTAATACTTCCAGAATATCATTGCTGATAAACGATGAATGAACACGTGTAAGCACTGGTTCATCGGCTTTCCAAGTACCTTGTGTAAAAGCTAAGTGTATTTGCTTGTTAGTGGTTTGCTCATAGGCGCGCAAGCGAAATTCTCCATAAGGTGTTTGCAACAAGAAATCTTCTTTCTTTATCACAAGCGTATCTTTGCGCATACGATAAGCAATAAGGTCTTCAATTGAAATGATTTTAAGGTCAAATTTCTTAGCTACTTCCACTAACTGAGGCAACCGTGCCATTGTCCCATCTTCGTTTAATATTTCAACCAAAATACCAGCTGGTTTTAATCCCGCAATACGGGTTAGGTCAATAGCTGCTTCTGTGTGCCCTGTACGACGAAGCACACCGCCTTCTTTCGCCCTTAGAGGAAATATGTGCCCAGGGCGTCCTAAATCAAAGGGGGTAGTCTTAGGGTCTACGAGTGCTCGAATAGTTTTAGCACGGTCAAAAGCTGAAATACCAGTAGTACAACCGTGTCCTTTCAAATCTACCGAAACAGTAAACGGGGTCTCGTGTAGTACGGTGTTGTTTTGTACCATCATCGGTAAGTCAAGTTCTGCACAACGCTTTTCGGTAAGAGGGGCACAAACTAACCCACGACCGTGAGTAATCATAAAATTAATCATCTCTGGGGTTGCCTTCTCAGCGGCTGCAATAAAGTCGCCTTCGTTTTCACGGTTTTCATCGTCTACTACTATAACGACTTTCCCTTTTCTTATATCTTCAACAGCTTCTTCAATGCTGTTCAGTTTGATATGGTTCATCTTTATCAATTGATTTTATACAAAATGAACACGAGCGACACACTCGTGTTATAAAATTAGAAATAGTTATTAATTTTATTAAGAGTTATATTTCTTATGTATGATGACCGTCCCTATTCCCCCTTTGAAGGGTAGTCAGCGAGCTGGCATAGCTGAGTATGTGAATAGGGGCTAATGTTTATAACCAATAAGTTAATTATACTTATAATCAGTTGCTCTTACATCATATTGTAGGGGCTAATGGCAATTAGCCCTTAAGAAATGAGTCTATTTATTTTTCTTGACTATAATTCCTTTTCAACTTAAAAATTAACGGTAATACGAGATATTTTAGCACTTTCTTCAATATCGTCCTTAGAGACACTATCAGTCAGGTCAAAAGCCGTTTTTAATGCCGATTTATCAAAAGTAAAATAATAGTTCATTCCTTTCGGGGTAACCATCACACTACTGATAGAAGGCTCAATTTCTAAATCGGGGTATTTGTTCTTTACGTCTTTAAAAGTACTCTGCAATGATATACCTTTTTCTGTAGCGTATTTATCGCACAGAATTAGTACACTTTCTACTATTTTTTCTCCCTTATCATTAGTTGTTGGGGTGATTTCAAGAAGCTCTTTACCTTCTTTGTCTAAAATAGTAATCCGCTCCGCACTGGCATAACGCAACTCTCCTTCCATAGTCGAGTTTACTATGGAGTCCTTAGCAAAAATAGAATCTAACTTTTGTATAGAAGTACCTTTTTGAACAACTCCTACACTGTTATTAGTGATGAGAAACTCATTCTTCTTATTGTTACACGCCACAATAGTTAAAAAAACAGTAATGATGATAAAGTATTTTTTCATTATTTCTTGATGATTTTGTTTAATATCCCTAAAACACCCCTCACGAATGAAGCACTTGTAACCATTTTTATCAAAGGGTTAGTGCCCGACCGCTTAGTAGTGGTTTTTTGTGTAGTGGGCTTAGGAGCAGTAGCTTTTTCGGCTTCCTTAGCCTCTTTTTGCTTCTCTTCCTCCTTGCGCACGTCCTCTATTTTCTTATTCAAGATTTCATAAGCGCTCTCGCGGTCAATAACTTCGTTGTATTTGCGTACTAATTCCGAACGCCCTACTAGCGCTTCAATTTCACTGTCACTAAGAATATCCATTCTGCTCATTGGTGCGCGCATCATTGTGTCCACCAGTGGAGTAGGTATTCCTTTTTCGTTCAGCACTGTTACCAGCGCTTCTCCTGTTCCTAAAGAGGTAAGCGTATCGGTAGTGTCGTAAAACTCCGATGATGGATAATTCTCTGCAATCAGCTTGATAGCTTTGCGGTCTTTAGCTGTAAAGGCACGGAGAGAGTGTTGCACTTTCATACCCAGCTGAGAGAGTATCGCATCGGGAATATCAGTAGGGTTTTGAGTGCAGAAAATAAGTCCCACACCCTTTGAGCGTATCAACTTTACAATGTTTTCTAATTGGTTGAGAAGCGTTTTCGAAGCCTCATTGAAAATAAGGTGTGCTTCGTCAATAAAGATAACCAATTTAGGTTTTGCCATATCGCCTTCTTCGGGGAAAGTAGTGTAGATTTCCGCCAAAAGACTCAACATAAAGGTTGAGAACATCTTAGGACGGTCTTGAATGTCTGTAAGGCGAATGATGTTCACATAACCTTCGCCCTGTGCGTTAGTTCTCATTAAGTCGGCTGGTTCAAAACTGCGCTCCCCAAAGAAAAGCTCAGCCCCTTGATGTTCTAATTCCACAATTTTGCGCAAAATAGCACTTGTTGATGATTTAGAAACCGCTCCGTATTCTTTCTCAAAGTCCGTCTTCCCCTCATCAGTAGCATACTGAAGTATTTTCTTTAAATCTTTCAGGTCTAATAGCGGGAGTGCGTGGTCATCACAGTATTTAAAAATCACTGCCAAAACCCCTTCTTGCACATCGCTCAGGTCTAAGATACGCGATAGCAACACCGACCCAAATTCCGATACAGTAGCACGCATACGCACCCCTTTTTGCTCCGAAATCGTGAGCAGTTCCGTAGGAAATGCCTGTGGTTGAAAATCTAAGCCTATTTTGCCTAAGCGCTCCAATATAAAAGGTTTTACTTCACCAGATTCGGCAATTCCGCTGAGGTCGCCTTTTAAGTCCATCAACAATACAGGAACACCTTTTTTAGAAAGATTTTCCGCGATAACTTGCAGTGTTTTAGTTTTACCTGTACCCGTAGCTCCTGCAATAAGCCCGTGGCGGTTAAGTGTTTTTAAAGGTAAATTTACCAATACTTTTTCAATAGGTTGCCCTTCATACACCGCCCCTCCTAAGGTAATGTAATCACCCTTAAAAGAGTATCCAGCGAGCATTGTTTCTTTAAAAGAATCTATTTTAGCCATTTGTTATTAGTTTTTATGAATCAAGGATTGTATTGTTTATTGAGAGTCATATTATTTGTGTATGATAACCGTCGCTAATTCCCCCTCTTTGAGGGTAGTCAGCGAGCTGGCGCAGCTGAGTATGTGTATTAGGGGGCGAGGTTTTTAATAACTTAATCCAACTCTTGATTCGTATTTTAAAACAGTTAGTAGTGTTTTTAGTTATGGTATAGGTAGTTGGTGTTTCAAGGCACAAAGGTAGAAAAAAAAGTTGAAAACCCAAATTTATTGGGCGACAAATTTATTTTTAAAACAATAAAGACACTTTTTAATAACCTAATAAGCCCCATAAACTAAGAGCTAACAAAGCACTTTGCTTTTGCTTTCCTCCGATTTATTTCCCTCAAAACTACTGTTTTTTACTAACTCTTAATTGCTAATTCTCAACTCTTTACATACCCTTTGTATATCAATCGTCCAAGATTCGTATAAGGTTCGTATAAGCTTTGTATAAGCTAAGCATACCCTTCTTACAGCTCATCTTTTATCCTTCACCTAAAAACCTCCTTCCGAAATACTTTGTTTACTTACGGCGGTTCAAACACCCTGCCACAACCTATCCACCAATCAGATTCCTCCCACCAATCAGATTCCTCCCACCAATCAGATTCCTCCGACCAATCCAACCAATCCCACTCCTCCCACCAACTCTCCATTTGCTAATTTAATTTTTTTCCTTACCTTTGCATTTGTAAGTAAGTACACCCTAAGTTATGCAAATACCCAATACTTTTAACCTAAAAGTCCAAGCTGAAAAATATATTCCTATCCATACCGAAGAAGAACTTATCAAAGCGTTACAAGAATATCACAATCCGTTCGTCTTAGGAGGTGGTAGCAATATGTTGCTCACCAAAAACATTACACAACCCGTCTTTCACATCTTGCTCAAAGGCATTAGCACTGTGAAAGAGACTGATGAATGCATATGGCTTAAAGCCCAAGCCGGAGAGAATTGGCATCAGTTTGTGCGCTATACGCTGCAACAAGGCTATGGCGGACTTGAAAATCTTTCACTCATCTACGGCAATGTAGGCACTACTCCCGTACAGAACATAGGGGCTTATGGAGTCGAAATAAAAGATGTGATGGAAAGTTGTGAAGCTATTGATATTCATACACTGCAAAAACGCATATTTACGAATGCTCAGTGTGCTTTTGCTTACCGAGAGTCCATTTTTAAAGGGAAAGAGAAAGGTAAGTATATCATTACTTCAGTTACTTTTAAACTCACCAAACAGAACCATCAATTGCACACCCAATACGGGGCTATTCAACAAGTACTTTCAGAGCGAGGTATTACCAATCCTACCCCTGAACAGCTGTCCGATGTAATTATTAGCATTCGCGAAAGTAAATTGCCTAATCCTAATGAATTAGGGAACTGTGGTAGTTTCTTTAAAAACCCAATCGTTCTAAAAACTGATTACCAAAAGTTACAACAGCAATACCCTGAAATCCCTTGTTATCCAGTGAATGAAACCGAAGTGAAAGTGCCAGCAGGTTGGCTTATAGACCGCTCAGGGCTAAAAGGTTACCGAAAAGGAGATGCAGGAGTGCACAAACATCAAGCATTGGTATTAGTAAATTACGGTAAAGCTACAGGTGAAGAAATTTTAGCCGTAGCTAATTATGTAAAAACTCAAGTGCAAGAAAAGTTTAAGATAAACTTAGAGTTTGAAGTGAATATATTTTAATGATATAGTTTTACAATATGAATCAAGGGTTAAAAAACGATAATATATGGTTTATAGTGGAGTTGTGATGACCTTCTCTAATTCCCCCTCTTTGAGGGGGCAGGGGGAGGTATTCCCCCTTTGAAGATAGTCAGCGAGGGCTCACAGCTGGGTATTTGCACTGCGATAGCGGAGTGTAAGTGAATAGGGGGAGGTTTATAAATAACTCAATTCTAAAATTAATTAATGATGAAAAAAGAATATCACAAAGAAAAATTACAAACAATTATCCTTCAGAACAAAGAGGGAATGGAAGTAACCGTACTTAACTTTGGGGGTGTGATTAGCTCTATTAAAGTGCCTGTAAAGGGCAAGAAAGTAGAATGTGTATTAGGTTTCGATACATTCGAAGAATATGTAAGCGATGCTTACCGCAAGGAATATCCGTACCTTGGAGCGATTATAGGGCGTAATGCAGGGCGTATAAAGTACGGAAAAGCTATTATTGATGGTAAGGAAGTACAATTGCACCGCAACTTAGGAGAAAACCAAATACACGGAGGCTCAGTAGGCTTTGATAGTGTCTTTTGGGACGTGGTAGCACATCACAAAGGCGATAATCCTTCAGTAACCTTGCAATACATCAGTAAAGATGGTGAAGAGGGCTACCCAGGTGAAGTAACGGTGCGTGTAACCTATACCCTTACTTCCGATAACCGTTTGCGCATTGATTATCACGGCACGACTGATGCACCTACTATCTTAAATCTCACTCAGCACACTTATTTTAACCTCAATGAAAGCAATACCGATGTGCTAAATAATACCTTGCAAATAAAAGCTGATAAGTATGTGCCGTTAGAAGAAGGCTTTTTCACCCCCACAGGTGAACGCCCTCCCGTAGCAGGTACTCCCTTAGATTACCGAAAAGGACAAAAGATATACCCTCATACCGATAACTCGTTTGTACGTGAGATAGCCCCAGAAGAGGTAATGGCTACACTTACTAACGGAGAAAGAACGTTAGCAATGGAAGTGCGCACCAATCACCCTGTGTTGCACATCTATGCAGGATATTATTTACCTGAGTTGCAACCACCTCATCGCAAAACGATAGGACAGAGTAGGGGTATTTGTTTTGAGGCACAAGGTTATGCCGATGCTACTAAACACCCACAGTTTGATAGTGTAGTGTTAAGACCTCAAGAAGAATATAACTTCTTTACTGAATTTAAGTTTTTACCTCTTTCATAGAGATAGGCAAGATTAAAAGAATAAAAAAAGAGTCCGATATATCATCGGACTCTTTTTTTTATTGCTTAACCTTTAAAACTTAGCTTTTTTGTTCTTTATTGAAGTATACCAAATAGTAATACATTTGTTTCTCTTCGTCCCAACCTTTCTCTATGTACTTATCAGCCGATTCAGGGTTGATAAAGTCCATACGTATCTGGATATTAGTATCCAAATCAATCACGTTTTTAATTTTCTTTCGTACGTTCGTCACAGCTTTATTTGCAATAGGGAAGGTTGATACATCTTCTATTTGGTACTTAGGACCTTTCTCTACTTTGTAGTGCTTAAACTCTGGTATCAATTCAGGATTTTCAAACACTTCATTCATAAACGAAGTTTCTTCAAAATCATCGTTCTTAGCGAAGTAGTTAATCGCACGGTTCATAAAGAGCACTTCTTCTTTCTTGTCCTCAGCAGGCAAGATAACATCTTTGGCAAAATCTTGACTGAACTTCAAATACTTTTTGGTATAGAAGTTATCATCAACTAAGGCGTCTACATCCAAAAAGTTCTCTAACCAATACTTAGTATCGTAACGGTTGCTATCAATAGAGAGGATTTTATAACCGTCATCCTTATTTACATTGAAGATAATACAACCCTTGTCCAATCGGTGAATATTCACACCCTCTTGGATAAGTATTTCCAATTGATTTTCTTGTTCTTCAAACTGCAAAAAGCTGTTCTTCACCTCCGATTTGAAGATACCTACTGCTTTCACCTTCTCATTATCTAAATAACTGTCGTGCAAAAGGGCAACATACACTTCCCCACTTTTAATATGCGGGTGATTAGATTGGTTGTACAAATGTTGTGCAATTTTCTTAGATTGCTCGTGAATGGTGCTTTCGTCCTCAAAAATAGAAGTTACCATTTGGTAAAGCTCGTTAAACTCTACATCGGCATCGTGCACAAAGTGAAAGTAGTTTTCTTCTTTTTCACGGAAAGGCTTAAAGAAGTATTCTTTCAAAAGCCCTATAATCTCATCGTTAAGTGCATAAGGTCTTTCTGAAAGAAACAAAGGTTCTCCTTTACTTAAGTTCCCTACTCGGTGAATAGAAAGTGTTTCAATATTTGTTGTATATAAATTTAGCATAGTTATTTGTTATCTATTAGCTTATAATAGGTTAATAGTATTCTTCTTCATTAAAACTGCCGTAATCGTCTTCATCAAGGTCAAAATCATTGAACTCATCTTCAAACTCATCATAATCATCAGCTACGAATGATTTCTCAGGAGCTTCAGCAGGAATAGAACCGTGAGCGTGTATCAAGGCAGGGTAAGAAGCACCAGGTTCTTCCTCATCAATCTCTACTAATTCTACGAAGAACGTCCACATCGACATAAAGTCGTATACATACAACAGTTTAGGTTCTTCTTCACTTACTACCGATTCAATAGTTGTCTCTTCCATCAAACGTATTTCACCGCTTTCTGACATATCAAAAAGAGTAATTTCTTCTCCCTGATTCCAATCCTCATCGGTAAGATAAAAAGAGGCCATTTCGTCGCCAGCAAAGCCAAATGATTGGTTAATCACATTGTGTAAATCCTCTAAAGTAGCTTCTCCTTGAATGATAATATCTCTAAAAACGTCTTCTTTAACGTCGAGTATCACTCTGAACTTGTATACCATTTTTTAGTTGTTAGTTATTAGTTGTTAGTAAAAAAACTTTGTCAAAGGTCGTAGCACGACAGGCTGTTAGAGACTTTGACAAAGTTTATATATCCTTATTTTTTATATTTTATTTAGCTATATCAGTAATCTCAATGTCAAAAATAAGGTCGCTGTTAGGTGGAATCACATCGCCAGCACCTCTTTCGCCATATCCTAAAGCAGCAGGAATAAATACGCGTATTTTATCACCTACTTTCATTGTAAGCAAAGCATCTCTGAAGCCTGGTATAAGTTGCGCAGAAGTGTTGTAAGGCATCGGGAAGGCTTCATATCCTCCTTGTTGTTCACGTGTAGGGTTGTATTTGCCATAAGTCTCTTCAATTTCTTTTACGTTAGAATCGAAAAGGGTTCCGTCTTTCAAATAACCTGCATAGTTTACCATTACTTGATGTGTGTGATTAGGTTGTTTGCCTTTGCCATCAACTAACTTAAAGATTTTTACTCCTGAAGGAAGTGCTTTAGCTTGTGGTTCTTGAGTTTTTACTTCTTCTAAGAACTTAGCTGCAGCGGCTTTGGTTTTAGCCTCTCTTTCTCGTTCTCTTTTGTTAATTTCCTTGAAGTAATCTTCAAAAACTTTTACAGCATTGAAACTTTTAGCATCTTTACCATTGGCAATAATAGTAATCTTATTGATTTTGATATCCTTTTCAGGCTTGTCATTCATCACAGTTTTAGTGTTGGCAATAGCATCTATTACTTCTAAACCTTTCACCGTTTCGCCGAATACAGTGTGACGACCATCTAAATGAGGTGTAGGCACTTGGGTAATAAAAAACTGACTGCCATTGGTAGCTGGTCCTGCGTTTGCCATTGATAAGATTCCTTTTTTATCGTGCTTTAAAGTGGGCACAATCTCATCTTCAAATCGGTAACCAGGTTCACCCATTCCGGTGCCTGTGGGGTCACCGCCTTGTATCATAAAATCTTTGATTACTCGGTGGAAAATAGTTCCGTTGTAAAATGGTTTACCTTTGTATTCAGCTTTAACGAAAGTGTTTTTACCCTCAGCCAAAGTAACAAAGTTAGCTACTGTTACAGGAGTTTCTTTGTAGTTGAGTTTTACAATAATATTCCCTTGAGTAGTTTCAATATCGGCAAATAAGCCATCGCCTAAATCTTTATAGGCTTTCTTTTGCGAATTGCAACTGAAAAATACAAACATTGCACAAAGCAATGCGATAAAATTGAGTCGTCTCATATATAAAATTAATTAAAATTTCTACTTATTCAGGTCGTGGTTCTATCTTTTCTTTGTTCTTTTCAATCTTAAACACCTCTATCTTGGCAATAATAGGCTGATTGAAAGTTATCTTATCTTTATCACCGCGATAACCATAGGCTACGCTCGATGGGAAAAAGAAAACACCACTTTCTTTCTCTTTCAGCAATTTTAATGCTGAACGCAATCCTTGAAATACTTCTTCCTTATCTACGTTATACTTGTATTCGCCATTGGGGTTTTCTTGGTAAAGCTCGTTGCCTTGCAAATCCGAAAGGCTGTAATCATAAGTCACAATATCACCAAACTGCGCTGTGTAATCGGCATTAGGATTTTGGTTTAAGTAATAGAATTTAAAACCGTGTTGTGAATCTACAAAGGTGTGGAGCGTATCTTTTTTGATAATAGAATCGATAAGCGCTTCTTCTGAAGCTAGTAACGCTTTGTTTTTCTTAGCCGATTCCTTTAAAAAGGTACTCGTTTTTTTGGTTACAGGGTGGCGTGCTTGTCGGTCGGCACAACTTATGAGAACTATGCCAGCAACCATCATTATTGCTATTTTTTTGAGTGTATTCATTGTATTTTAAATATTCTTGTGGATAAAATCTGGCAAAACTTGCTTAAAAAAAGTTACGGCTTCTTCCATTGTGCCATCAAATCTACCTCCTGCCGCATTGATATGCCCCCCGCCGTTAAAACATTTCCGCGCAAACAAGTTTACATCGTTATTACCTTTGGAACGCAACGACATTTTTATAAAGTTACCTTCTTGAATGAAGATTACTGCCAACTTAGTGTCTTTAATGGTAAGCCCATAGTTCACAAAACCGTCGGTATCTCCTTTTTGGCAATCATACTGCTGTAATTCTTCGGAACTAAGTGTTGTGAAAGCCGTGTCGTACTCTTTTAAATACACCATATTCTTTAGGGCTACACTCAGCAATTGCAATTTGTTATACGAATTATTATCGAACACATTGCTATTAATCTGACTGTTTTTAGCTCCTTTCTCAATAAGGAAAGCAGCTATTTTTAGCGTATTGCTGGTAGTGGTGGGGTATTTAAAATTCCCCGTATCAGTCATTATTCCTGTGTAGAGGCAAGTCGCAATTTCTCTATCTATTTGGTTTTTATCGCCCATTGCATCAATAAACGAATAAATCATAGCACAAGTAGAGCTGGCATTGGGGTTAGAGAAAGTTACTTTGGCATAAGCCTCAGGTGCTTGATGATGGTCAATCATCACAAAAGTCGCTGTTGAGCTTTCTAATAAAGGTGTGAGTCCATCAGTGCGTTTGAGCGAATTGAAATCGAGTGTAAAGATAAGCTTAGAGTCTTCTATCTGTTTTTTTGCCTTTTCGGGGGCATTGTCATAGATGAGAATCTCATCGGCTGAGGGCAACCATTTTAAATAATCGGGGAAATCATTAGGCGATACCACCGTTACATCTTGTTGCATTTGTTTCAAATATAAATATAAACCTAAGCAGCTCCCGATGGCATCTCCGTCAGGACTTTTGTGAGGAATAATACTTATTTTCAGCTGTTTTTCAAGCAGTAGTTTAACGCTTTCTATATCATATATATTCATAGGGTGCGAAAGTACAACATTATTTTCAATTATTAAAAAAAATAGAAAAGTTTTTTTGCTAATGGTAGAAAGACTACTTTTCACAAATCAACTTTACTATTTTCATCAGAAGTTATACCTGAGGTTTATCGGTAGGGGAGGGGGTATGAGTTGATTTTTTGCTTCGCGCAGCAATGGCACTGTTGGTGCTTATAATGGTTTGGTTTACTCCTTCGATGAAATGCAAATAAGGCGCATTATTAAGGCTCTTTAGCGTTGTGAGATAAGGCAATAACGAGTGGTTGATGCGTAGTAAAAGAAGTTTTTTCAGTTCGCCAGTTTTAAGCTTAGAACTTCTTTGAGCTAAAGCCTGTTCATATGTTACGCGGTGGTCGTTAAAATCTTTTTGGGTGTTAGTAAGCATTGTAATTATTTCAGCTACACCTGTTAGGGCACTAATATCGGTAGCAAGAGCAGGGTCGGCAAAATCTTTTAAAAACGATTCGATATGAGCGGACTCTACCGCATAATTTTCACGGGCGATGCTCACGCCATATTTTTCAAAAACAGCGTTGAGCTTGCTTCCTGAGCTTTGTAAAGCTTCGATTGGCGAAGCGGCATAACCTTGTAATATTTTGCTCACTCGGCGGATAAGCTCATCGCGCTGTGTATCGATGGCATCGAGTTCAGAGAGCGTACGGTCACTTTTAATAGCTTCCGAAAGTTGCTGAGTAAGCGTTTCTATTTCAGCAAAAAGTGGTTTAAGGATAACATCTTTAGCCAGAGCGGTTTCTCTGCTAAAGAGAATTGAAAGTCGAGCGCCGGTATCGGCAACCTCAGTAATGCGAGCATTTGTTCTTAATGTTTTCATATCTGGAAAATTTTAAAATTGAAAAGAAATGATTAATTTGCCCGACAAAGGTAGTAATTAATTTTTAATGACAAAAAAATAATTTTCTTTTTTAATGAATATTTTTTGATGACGACCTCTTAGCGATGATGAGTAATCATCAATTGATAACGACCCCTATAGTGTGACGAGACATTATCAGTTGATAGCAACCCGTTCCATTGATGTAACAGACAATTATTAGTTGATAGCAATCTGTTCCACTAATGTAATGGACAGTTATCAGTTGATAGCAGTCTGTTCCGCTGATGTAACGGACAGTTATCAGTTGATAGCAGTCTGTTCCGCTGGTGTAACACACAATTATCAATTGATAGCAAGCTGTTCCGCTGATGTAACGAACAATTATCAGTTGATAGCAACCCGTTCCGCTGGTGTAACAGACAAAGAGCAGTTGATGATAAGGAGAAACAGAGTGGGGGAGAGGATTATTACAGAATTATTAAAACATTACACATATAAAAATATTTGATATTGATTTTTCTGCGAAAGCCATATAAAAACCCCACCTAATAATTATTAGATGGGGCTGTTATTATTGCCTGCGGAGGCTCTCAGCTTATTTTACTTCTTCGAAATCTACGTCTTGTACATTATCGGTGTTTACATCTTGAGCTCCTCCTGTGTTAGGTTGCTCAGTTGTGCCACCACCTTGTTGTGCTTTGTAGATGTCCTCAGAGGCTTGTTGCCAAGCAGTATTGATTTTGCTAAGGGCAGATTCAATATTGCTGAGTTCTTTGTTCTCGAAAGCAGTTTTGAGTTCACCGAGGGCACTCTCAATAGCTCCTTTCTTATCGGCTGGGATTTTATCGCCAAACTCTTTGAGTTGTTTTTCAGTTTGGAATATCATCGCATCAGCTTCGTTGAGCTTATCGGCTTTTTCTTTTGCTTGTTTATCGGCTTCGGCATTGGCTTCAGCTTCGCGTTTCATCTTTTCAATATCTTCTTTAGAAAGTCCTGAAGAGGCTTCTATACGGATATTGTGAGATTTACCTGTACCCTTATCGGTTGCCGATACGTTGATGATACCATTGGCATCGATATCGAAAGTTACCTCAATTTGTGGCACACCACGTGGTGCAGGCGGAATGTTATCTAAGTGAAAACGACCGATAGTTTTGTTATCTTGTGCCATTGGGCGTTCACCTTGCAATACGTGAATTTCCACACTTGGTTGATTGTCGGCAGCAGTTGAGAACACTTGCGATTTCTTGGTAGGAATGGTAGTGTTTGCTTCGATGAGTTTAGTCATCACACCGCCCATAGTTTCGATACCCAAAGAAAGAGGGGTAACGTCCAAGAGCAATACGTCTTTCACATCACCGGTGAGTACGCCACCTTGAATAGCAGCACCAATGGCTACCACTTCGTCAGGGTTTACACTCTTGTTAGGTTTCTTGCCAAAGAATTTTTCAACAGCTTCTTGTACGGCAGGAATACGAGTAGAACCACCTACTAAAATCACTTCGTTGATATCACCTACGCTCAAACCAGCATTTTCCAACGCTTTTTTGCAAGGTTCGATCGTGCGTTTTACGAGGTCGTCGATGAGTTGCTCGAATTTAGCACGAGAGAGCTTGCGTACTAAGTGTTTAGGACCTGTAGCAGTTGCTGTGATATAAGGCAAGTTGATTTCGGTTTCAGTAGTTGATGAAAGTTCAATCTTAGCTTTCTCGGCGGCTTCTTTTAGGCGTTGCAATGCCATAGGGTCTTTACGAAGGTCGATTTGTTCTTCTTTTTCAAACTCTTCAGCCAACCAGTTGATGATTTTTTCGTCTACGTCATCACCACCCAAGTGAGTATCACCATCGGTTGAAAGCACTTCAAACACGCCATCGCCGAGTTCCAAGATAGACACATCGTGAGTACCACCACCAAAGTCGAATACTACAATCTTGTGGTCGCTGTGGTCTTTATCCAAACCATAAGCTAAGGCAGCAGCAGTAGGTTCGTTGATAATACGTTCTACTTTCAAGCCTGCAATTTCACCTGCTTCTTTAGTAGCTTGACGCTGAGCGTCATTAAAATAAGCAGGCACGGTGATTACCGCACTGGTTACGGGTTGTCCTAAGAAGTCTTCGGCAGTTTTCTTCATCTTTTGAAGCACCATAGCCGAGATTTCTTGAGGGGTATACAAACGTCCGTCAATATCCACACGAGGGGTATCGTTGTCGCCACGTACTACTTTATAAGGTACACGAGCGATTTCTTTTTCCAATTCAGAAAATTTGTTACCCATAAAACGTTTGATAGAATATATCGTGTTTTTAGGGTTGGTAACTGCTTGACGTTTGGCAGCGTCACCTACTTTTATTTCGCCACCTTCGGTAAAAGCTACCACTGAAGGGGTTGTGCGTTTACCTTCGGCATTAGTAATAACCACGGGGTCATTACCTTCCATTACAGAAACACAAGAGTTTGTGGTTCCTAAGTCTATACCTATAATTTTACTCATATTAAATTATTATCGTTTTTTAAGTTCAACATTTTTTTTAATTTCAAAAGTCATTAGTCAATGACTGTGCCAAAGGGCTAAAAACTGACATATTGTCATTTTTAGAACTTAGAAATTAGGAGTTAGAAGTTAGTTGCAGTGACTGACAGCTGACACTTCTACCCTCAATCTGTTAATTCCTATTTTTCAGTTTCCTGATTTCTAAATACCAATTGATTGTCAAAAGCGTCTAACAAGATGACTGAATCGCGGTGTACGGTGCCACTCAAGATTTCTTTGGAAAGCTTGTTGAGCACTTCTTTTTGAATGATACGTTTTACAGGGCGAGCGCCAAATTGTGGGTCGAAACCTTTTTGAGCTAAGTAATCTATGGCTTCATCAGTAGCATCGAGCAAGATGCCTTCTTTGGCTACCATACGGAATACTGATTGCAATTGCAATTTGACAATATTGCGGATATTCTTAGCATTAAGCGGGGTGAACATTATGATGTCGTCAATACGATTCAAGAATTCAGGACGTACAGTTTGTTTGAGGAGTTGTAACACCTCGTCACGCGATTCGTCAATAGCACGCTCGGTATCCTTAGGATATTTTTCAAACGTTTCCTGAATGATATGGCTACCCATATTGGAAGTCATAATGATAATCGTATTCTTAAAGTCGGCGGTACGACCTTTATTATCAGTCAAACGACCTTCATCGAGCACTTGCAACAAGATGTTGAAAGTATCGGGGTGTGCTTTTTCGATTTCGTCCAAGAGAATTACAGAATACGGACGGCGACGCACTGCTTCGGTAAGCTGACCGCCTTCGTCATATCCTACGTATCCTGGAGGCGCTCCTACCAAACGGCTCACAGCGTGTTTCTCTTGGTATTCGCTCATATCGATACGCGTCATCGCATTTTCATCGTCGAATAAATATTCAGCAAGAGCTTTTGCTAACTCGGTTTTACCTACCCCAGTTGTTCCTAAGAAAAGGAAAGAACCAATAGGACGGCGAGGGTCTTGCAAACCCGCACGACTACGGCGAATAGCATCAGAAACCGCTTCAATAGCTTCTTCCTGACCTACCACGCGATGGTGTAATTCTTTTTCCAAGTTCAAGAGCTTTTCGCGTTCACCTTGTAGCATTTTAGCTACAGGAATGCCTGTCCATTTAGCCACTACCTCAGCGATATCTTCAGCAGTTACCTCTTCTTTTACAAGAGCATTTTCGTGCGATTTGCTGTCTAAATTCTTTTGCAATTCCACCAATTTATCTTCCGCTTCTTTGATTTTGCCATAGCGCAATTCGGCTACTTTACCATAGTCGCCTTCGCGTTCAGCTCTATCAGCTTCCAAGCGGTATTTTTCAATCGCTTCCTTAGTCGTTTGCACCTCGTCGATCACGCTCTTTTCGCTTTGCCATTTAGCATTCACCGCATTGCGGTCTTCTTTAAGATTTGCCAAATCAACGTAGAGCATTTTGAGTTTATCCTCATCTTTTTCACGTTTGATCGCCTCGATTTCAATTTCGAGTTGCATAATCTTGCGGTCGAGTACGTCTAACTCTTCAGGTTTAGAATTGATTTCCATACGGAGTTTGGCAGCCGCTTCGTCCATTAAGTCGATTGCTTTATCGGGCAAAAAACGATTGGTGATATAGCGTTCAGAAAGTTCGACGGCAGCGATAATCGCCTCATCTTTGATACGCACTTTGTGGTGAGTTTCGTACTTTTCCTTGATACCACGCAAGATAGAAATCGCACTTTCGGTATCAGGTTCTTCTACCATTACCTTTTGGAAACGGCGTTCGAGTGCCTTGTCTTTTTCAAAGTATTTTTGGTACTCATCGAGGGTAGTAGCCCCAATGGCACGGAGCTCACCACGCGCTAAAGCAGGTTTCAAGATATTGGCAGCGTCCATTGCGCCCTCTCCCCCACCAGCTCCTACAAGGGTGTGGATTTCATCGATGAAGAGAATGATGTTACCATCGGAAGAGGTAACCTCTTTCACTACCGATTTGAGTCGTTCTTCAAACTCACCTTTGTACTTAGCCCCCGCGATAAGGGCACCCATATCCAATGAGTAAATCACCTTATCTTTCAAGTTTTCAGGTACATCGCCTTTTACGATACGGTGCGCTAAACCTTCGGCAATAGCAGTTTTACCTACCCCAGGTTCACCTACCAGCATAGGGTTGTTTTTGGTACGGCGAGAGAGGATTTGCAACACACGACGTATTTCCTCATCACGACCGATTACAGGGTCGAGTTTACCACTATCGGCTAACTGGTTCAAGTTTTTAGCGTATTTGTTGAGCGAGTTGTAAGTATCTTCGGCAGAAGCAGAAGTTACACGTCCGCCTTTGCGCAATTCTTGAATGGCTTTCTCTAACTCTTTTTCGCTCACGCCTTGGTCTTTGAGAGCTTGAGCGATTTTGCTATTGGATTTGAAGATCGCCAATATAAGATGTTCTAATGATACGTATTCGTCGTTCCATTTTTTAGCGATATTCACAGCTTCGTTGAGCATAGTGTTTGCTTCGCGAGAGAGCCCCATATCGCCACCGCTGACTTTAGGAAAAGCCTGCAAAGTAGCATCCAATTGTTTATCTACTTGCTCGCGGTTAATGTTCAATTTTTTAAAGAGGAAAGGCAATACATTTTCATCAATTTGCTCTATAGCTTTGAAGAAGTGTTCGTTTTGCAATTCCTGATGCCCATACTGTTGGGCGAGTTGCTGAGCGGTTTGCACCGCTTCTTGTGCTTTGATAGTAAAGTTATTAAAGTTCATAAGTTTCTTTCAATTAACAATTAACAATTTATAATGCGAATCAAGGGTTGAATTGACTTGTTGAATATAAACCTCCCCCAACCCCCTCCAAAGGGGGAGATGCGACGCAAAGATAACAATATGTTGTATATCAGCAATAATTATTTTTTAAACTTTTCATTCATATTGTTAATTAACATTTTCAGCGAGAGAAAGGCAAGAGTTGTGCCAAGTGATTTTAACTGACAAAATGACAGTTTTAAAAGATTTTTTGAATAAAAGTATTTTTGTGCCAATTTAAAAAGGAGTAATTAATAGATTGTTTATCAGATTAAAATAGTTGTTTAGTGAGAAGAACACAAATAATGACAATGTGGCAGGTTATAATACCGATAATGCCAATAATACCGATAATACCGATAATACTGATAATTATTTGTTCAAGGTTTTAGTACGAAGGGTAGTACGAGCCACACGGACAGGTGCAAGTTGCACGGGCGATAATGGGGAGATTGGTTAGGCTTGTTTGGACGAGTCGGACATTTCAGACGAGTCGGACAACTCAGAGGGTAAGAGCTTTCGGAAGGAAACGGAGGAATTCAGAAGGGATTTTTTAGGTAAAAGATAAAAGATGGCTGTGAGAAGGGTATGGTTAGCTTATACAAAGCTTATAGGAAGCTTATACGAATCTTGGACGATTGTTATACAAGGGGTGTATAAGTAATTGATTAATACCATAATACAACAATGCCAAAAATGCCAAAAACAGGGTTTCGAGGCGAAAGAAAAGGGAAGAGGTAATAGGCATTAGGCAATAGGCATTAGGCAATAGGCATTAGGGGGAGATGCGACGGAAACCTCCCCCTATTTACTTACTTCGCTATCGCAGACAATACTCGTGGAGGGGGGGTAACATCCCCCTAGCCCCCCTCAAGGGGGGAATTAGGGGCGAAAAAGCGAGAGAAAAAAGGCAAAAACCTTCTCCTGATTCACTTACTTGGTAATTGCAGACTACTCTCGGAGAGGGGGGTAACATCCCCTTAGCCCCCTTCAAGGGGGGGATTAGGGGCGGGAAGGGGAAACTGTTAGGACGGGACAATGAAGGGATGATAAAGCTAAGCCGAACCTAAGATGGTGCGAGCTACACGAACAAATAACGAATGGCGAAGCTGGGTGGAGGAAATGCAAAGAAACAAAATATAAAGTCTTTTATGTTGTGTATTGATATTTTTTTGTACCTTTGCACCAAAATATAGACAAAATGAAAGTAGCTGTGGTAATGGGAAGCAAGAGTGATTTGCCTGTGATGCAAGATGCTATTGATATTCTCAAGTACTTTGGTATCAAGACAATAGTAGATATTGTATCGGCACACCGCACGCCCGAAAAGCTGATGGAGTTCAGCCAAAATGCGCATAAAAAAGGCATTCAGGTAATTATTGCGGGAGCGGGAGGTGCGGCGCATTTGCCTGGTATGGTCGCTTCGATGTCGCCTTTGCCTGTGATAGGAGTACCGGTGAAGAGTAGCAACTCTATTGACGGTTGGGACTCGATTCTCTCTATCTTGCAGATGCCTAACGGCGTGCCTGTAGCTACAGTAGCTTTGAATGCTGCTAAGAATGCAGGTTTATTGGCGGTGCAAATATTGGCAAGTGCCGACGCTGTGCTCTTACAAAAAATGATTGATTATAAAGAAAGTTTGAAACAAGCGGTGCTTACTGCCGCAGCAACTCTCAACGATGAATAAAGATACTTTTCAGGGCTCACGCCTTTTATTATTAGACTTTGGCTCGCAATACACGCAACTTATTGCACGCCGTGTGCGCGAATTGAATGTTTATTGCGAAATGCACCCCTACAATCATTTGCCTGATAACATAGAAGACTTCTCGGCAGTGATACTCTCAGGTTCGCCTTATTCGGTGCGCAGTGCAGAAGCCTTGCATCCTGACCTATCGGCACTGAAGGGCAAAATGCCCCTATTGGCGGTATGCTACGGAGCGCAGTACTTGGCGCACTTTGGTGGAGGCGAAGTAGCCCCCTCGAACATACGAGAGTACGGGCGCGCTCACCTTACGTATATTAAGCCTAAAGAGCCTCTTTTTGAAGGAATTGCAGAGGGGAGTGTAGTGTGGATGAGCCATAGTGACACTATCAAACAACTGCCTACAGGCGGAGTTTGTTTGGCGAGTACGCCTGATGTAGTGAATGCTGCTTACCGTATAGAAGGTGAGGAGACCTATGCCATTCAGTTTCACCCCGAAGTTACGCACTCAGTCGACGGAATGAATTTATTAGCCAACTTCCTTTTCAGAATAGCTAAACTTACTCCTAATTGGACGTCGGACAACTTTGTAGAGATGACGGTAGCGCAGCTAAAAGCACAAGTGGGCGATGAGAAGGTGATATTAGGCTTATCGGGAGGAGTGGATTCAACGGTAGCAGCTGTATTACTCAATGAAGCGATTGGCAAGCAATTGCACTGTATATTTGTAAACAACGGGCTTTTGCGCAAAAATGAATTTGAGAACGTACTGAAACAATACGAAGGTATGGGGCTGAATGTGAAGGGAGTTGATGCTTCGGTGCGTTTTTTGACAGCCTTAGCCGGCAAAACCGACCCTGAAGAAAAACGCAAGACCATAGGGCGTGTATTCATTGAAGTATTCGACGATGAAGCACACAAAATTACTGATGCGAAGTGGTTGGCACAAGGCACTATTTACCCCGATGTGATTGAATCACTATCAGTAAAGGGACCTTCGGCGACTATCAAATCACACCACAATGTAGGAGGTTTGCCCGACTATATGAAGCTGAAAGTAGTAGAACCCTTGCGAATGCTCTTCAAAGACGAAGTGCGCCGTGTGGGACGCAGTTTGGGCATCAGTGATGAACTATTGGGTAGACACCCTTTTCCTGGACCTGGATTGGCGATTCGCATTTTGGGAGATATCACTGCCGAGAAAGTAGCCGTTTTGCAAGAAGTAGATGCTATATTTATTAACGCACTGAAAGAAAGCAACCTATACGACAAAGTGTGGCAGGCGGGGGCTATTTTACTGCCTATCAACAGTGTGGGAGTAATGGGAGACGAACGTACCTATGAACGTGTGGTAGCCTTACGCGCTGTGGAAAGTATAGACGGTATGACGGCAGATTGGGTGGACTTGCCTTATAAATTCCTACAAAAAGTATCCAACGATATTATCAATAAGGTGAAAGGTGTGAACCGAGTGGTGTACGACATCAGCAGTAAACCGCCTGCCACCATAGAATGGGAGTAGAGAGTTAATAATTTAGAGTTATCAATTAAGAATTAGAGATTAAATCATAAGACAATATTATGAAAAGAATTTTAACATTAGCCTTGTTATTATGCTTGGGAATTGCTTATGCACAACCGCAAACATACACGGCAAATAACTATGAAAGTATTGAAAATATAGCTAAGACCTATCGTTTTTCGCCTGCTGACATCATAAAACTTAACCCAGGACTTAAAGATGGGGTACAGAAGGGAATGACTATTAATATCCCTGTAAGCAAAGTGAAGCATTATAACACCCAACGTCCTGTAGGTTTTACAACCCACTTAGTAAAGTTGGGGGAGACATTCTTTGGTCTGTCGCAAAAATACAACATCACTATTGATGATTTAAAGCGATATAATTTAGACCTTTATATAAGAGAATTGCAAGAGGGCGAGCGCATTACTATTCCGCTCTTTAGCAAAACAGCTGAAATGGTACAGAGAAGTGTACAAGGACAAAAGAAGTATGTAGTAAAACCTCAAGAAACACTTTGGCGCATTGCAAAAAATCACAATGTGAGTGTAGAGGAGTTGGAAAGGCTGAACAAAAATGAAAAAGGGTTTAACCCTAATAGTATAAGAGAAGGGCAGGAAATTTGGGTGCCTGCTGCAGCGGCTGATAGTACAGAACCAGAGCCACCTGCACGCCCGAATACTAAGAAAGAAGTAGTGCTTTACCTTGTGGAAAGAGGGGAAGGTTTTTATAGCTTAGAGCGCAAGTTTGGCTTATCGGAAGCTGAGCTTGTGAAACTAAATCCTACTCTTAAAGACGGTTTGAAAAGCGATGCCCAAATATGGATACCCAAAGAGAATTACGAGCGTTATAAAAGTGCTTCAGTAGCCAATACGGTAAATTACAACTTTCAAAATTCTAACAACACCTTGCGTTCAGCATCTTCACCTACTAATGTGAAGGAGATATCTTATATACTACCTTTTAAGCTTTCGGATATCAGTACGGGGCAAATTGCTATTATAAAATCACGACTTACTGAAAACAAGCTAACTCCCGTAGCTACCGATTTTTATTCGGGAGCTCTTATGGCTTTGGATTCTCTTCAAAAGATGGGATATAAGTTTAAAGTGAATGTATACGATAGTGAAGGCGACTTAAAGAAGGTAGCCTCAAACGCTTCGGTACAGAATTCACAAGTGGTAATAGGTCCTTTTACTACCAAATCGTTTAACGCTTTAGCGTCATTGGTTACAAGTAATAATACGATATTATTAGCCCCTTTATCAAACAAAAATATAACACTTAATCCTAATGTGTACCAAACCTTGCCAAATGATGAGGTATTGCAAGCACAAATGATTGATTATTTAAGCAAGAACTATTCGGATGAGAATATGATTATTTTAGCGGACAGCAAGAATACTTCTTTACGTGAGAAGTTAGAGCGTTCGTTCCCTAATGCTAAGGTAGTAACCGAGATGTCGGCTAATGGATTTGTTAATGCGCTAAATTACAACAAAGAGAATGTAGTGTTATTACAATCGAGTGATATAGGTTATGTATCGATGGCAGTGCGTTTGTTGCACAATGCACTTAAATCTAAAAGGAACAACACTTTTCCTAAGATAATGTTAGCAACTGTGGATAGGGGTTCGGTATTTGATTCTAATAATCTTTCAAACAACCAGCTATCGGATTTGCGTTTTACATATCCTACGGTAAATAAATATTCTAATGGTACAGATAGTTTTTCAACGCGATATTTAAAAACGTATGGTATTTTGCCTAATAAGTATGCCATTCGCGGTTTTGACCTTACTATGGACGCTGTATTGCGTTTGGGAGTATCGGGTAATCTCAGCAGTGCTAATACTCGTATAGGGGAAACCTCTTATTTAGAGAATAAATTTGCCTACTTAAAGAATGCTTATAAAGGAGGAGGCTATGAAAACCAAGGTGTGTATATTGTGCAATATGACAATATGGAAGTAAAAGAATTAAAATAAACCTAAACGATAATTAAAAATGAGAGTAGCAGTAGTAGGCGTTACCGGAATGGTAGGTAACGTAATGTTAGAAGTACTTGCAGAACACAAATTTCCTGTAACCGAATTAATTCCGGTAGCATCAGAGAAATCAGTAGGGAAGAAAATCACCTTTCAAGGAACTGAATACACCGTGATAGGCTTGCAACAAGCTGTATCACTTAAACCCGATGTAGCCCTCTTTTCAGCAGGAGCTACGGTCTCTAAAGAGTGGGCACCTAAGTTTGCCCAAGTAGGGACGACAGTGGTAGATAACTCATCAGCTTGGCGTATGGACGACACTAAGAAATTAGTAATTCCTGAAATCAATGCCGATGTACTTACTAAAGACGATAAGATTATTGCAAACCCTAATTGTTCTACTATACAGATGCTTGTAGCTTTAGCTCCTTTGCAAAAAAAGTATGGTATTAAGCGTGTGGTAGTCTCCACCTATCAATCGATTACGGGAACGGGAGTGAAAGCTGTACGTCAGTTAGAGAATGAGTATAAAGGTGAGAAAGGTGAGATGGCTTATCACTACCAAATACACCGTAATGCTATTCCGCATTGTGATGTGTTCGAGGACAATGGCTACACCAAAGAAGAGATGAAGCTTGTGCGCGAAACCAAGAAGATATTGCGTGACGATAGTATAGCAGTAACAGCTACAGCGGTACGTATACCAGTAGTGGGCGGACATAGCGAAGCGGTGAACGTAGAATTGAAAAAGGATTTTAATATTGATGAAGTGCGTGCGCTCTTGGCACAATCGCCTGGTATCAAGGTGCAGGATAACACTGATACAAATACATACCCAATGCCACTGTATGCTCACGGCAAAGATGATGTGTTTGTGGGGCGTATCCGTCGTGACGAGTCGCAACCCAATACTCTTAACTTGTGGGTAGTAGCTGATAACCTTCGGAAAGGAGCTGCCACTAATACCATACAAATAGCTGAGTACCTCATCGCACATAAACTGTTATAGTAATGATGCATTTGAAAAGTATTAATGCTTAGAGAATATAAAAAAGTGTTACATTGATTAATAAAAGGCAAAATTTATAGAAGTTTATAAAGCTTATAATCATACACTTACTGAAATAGTAAAAACTTTTTTCAAAAAAAGTC
>NZ_BPUU01000005.1:0-43637 GCF_054772415.1 Capnocytophaga sp. HP1101 | reverse complement strand
TAATACTAAAAATGCCAAAAATAGGGTTTCGAGGCGAAAGAAAGAGGAAGTGCGAGCCGCACAGGCAGGTAGAAAATGAGAGAATTAGCAAATTTGAAAATGAGAAAATGTGCAGAAACCTCCCCCTAATACACATATTAAGCTGTGCCAGCTCGCTGACTACCCTCGGGGAGGGGAGAGTGTGGCGATGGGGAAGTGAAGGAAAAATGGAGAAAACCTCCCCCTGACCCCCTCGGAGAGGGGGAACTGTGGGGACGGGAAGTTATGGTAAAGAGGGGGTAAAAAGGGGATAAGATGGAGGATTGTGGGGGTACAGCTGATGGAGAAATTTGGTCAATTGGTAATTGTTTCTTACTTTTGCACTTTGAAATATAAAGTACTGATGACAGAGAATCAATTTAAGAAATATAACCTCATTGTGGGGTGGGCTGTTTTTGCTGTAGCTCTCATTACTTATGGGCTTACGGTAGAACCTACGGTTAGCTTTTGGGATTGTGGCGAATATATCGCTACCTCAGCGAAATTGGAAGTGGGTCACCCCCCTGGAGCGCCTTTATTCCAAATGATAGGTGCTTTTATAGCTGCTTTTGCTCCAAACTCGGATAAGATTGCGCTGTTTGTGAATTATATGTCGGTTTTATCGAGTGCTTTTACGGTTCTTTTCTTGTACTTCATCATTGTAAACTTGACTAAGAAAATCGCCTTAAAGAGAACAGATTCTGTTGAAGGAGAAACGCCCTCTGCGCTTACCCAAGGGCAATTTATCGCTGTTTTGGGGAGTGGGGCAGTAGGGGCTCTTGCCTATACTTTCTCGGATAGTTTTTGGTTTAACGCGGTGGAAGCAGAGGTGTATGCAATGGCAATGCTCTTTATGTCGGCTATGTTTTGGTTAGGCATCAAGTGGACGGACAGTTTGCACGAACCACGAGGCGACCGTTGGTTATTACTTATCTCTTTGGTTGTGGGGCTTTCGTTTGGGGTGCACTTTATGGCTTTACTGACGATTCCAGCCATCGGTATGCTTTATTTCTTCAAGAGTAACTACAAGAAGACGGCAGTAAACTTCATCATTGCTAATGTAGTTTCTATTGCTATTTTGCTGTTGATATTTAAACTGATACTGCCTTACACCTTGGCGTACTTTGGTTATTTGGAAGTGTTTTTTGTGAATAGCTTTGGTATGCCGTTCAACTCAGGGACTATTATTGCGGGACTGAGCGTTATTGCGTTCTTTTATTTTACGCTCAACTACGCTTATAAGAAAAACAGAGTACGCTTGCAGACCGGTGTTTTATGCTTGTTGTTTGTGTTTATAGGGTTTTCGTCTTGGCTGATGATACCTATTCGCGCCAATGCCGATACGGTTATCAACGAAAACAGTCCGACTGATGCGCGCTTGCTATTAGCTTATTACAACCTTGAACAATACCCTGAAACGCATTTGTTCTACGGTCCTATGTATTCGGACAAATACGCTGGATTGGACGAAGAAAAACCGTATGAAGATGCGAAGCCAAAATACGAGCGTGATTATGCTTTAGGCAAATACATCATCGTGAATCAGTACAAAAACGCTCAGATGGCATCGAATAGCAAACAAGAGGGTGTTTTGCCGAGAATGTGGAGTGCGCAACACGCGGCGAATTATATGAAGCTGACAGGACTGCTTACGTTTAAAATAAAAGAAGAAGCGTACAATGAGCCTAAACTGTATCAGTTCTTGCAAGAAGTGCAAAGACAAATGCAAATACAACCGCTTCCACCGGAGCGTTACGACCAATTCCTTACTGAATATCGGGACTATATAGAAGTAGAGAAGCCAAGTTTTTGGAAGAATATGCGTTATTTGTTTGAGTATCAGTTTGGGTATATGTACTTCCGCTATTTTGCTTGGAACTTCATAGGCAGGCAAGACGATGTGCAAGGCAAGATGGAGAATGACCACGGCAACTGGCTATCGGGCATTAAGCCTATTGATAGTTTCCGCCTTGGCTCACAAGACAACCTTCCTGCCGATGTGCTGAACAATAAAGCGCGTAATACTTACTATTTCTTACCTTTGCTCTTAGGACTTTTAGGTTTACTTTTTATGGCGACGAAGAGCGAACGCCAAACGTGGGTAGTGATGATGCTATTCCTCTTTACGGGTTTGGCAATGAAAATATACCTGAACGAACGACCGTTTGAACCGCGAGAGCGAGATTATGCGTTAGTAGGTTCGTTCTACGCTTTTGCTATATGGATAGGAGTAGGGGTATACGCGTTATTCCACGCACTTAGGAAGGTGCTTTCGCCAAGAATAGGAGCGCCTTTGGCAGTGGTAGCGAGTGTGCTTGCTGTACCTGTGCTGATGGCAAGTGAGAATTGGGACGACCACAACCGCTCGCAAAAGTATTCGGCGGAGTTTATTGCGGACGCTTATTTGAGTTCGGTGGCTAAAGATAAAGACGCTATGATATTCACGATTGGCGATAACGACACGTTCTTATTGTGGTATGCCCAAGAAATAGAAGGCTATCGCACCGATGTGCGGATAATTAATACCAGCTTGTTGCAAACGGATTGGTATATCGACCAAATGAAGCGCCAGGCGTACGAAAGTAGTCCGATACCAGGTGAAATGGTGCACAAACAATATGCTCACGGGGTGCGTGAAGGGGTGTATTTTCAAAAACGCACCGAGAACCGCTGGAATATTAAAGACTTTGTGAAATGGGTAACCAGCGATGACCCCAATACACAGCTCAGTAGCAGTAGTGCTGAAGGAAGAACTTTTAACTACTACCCTACGAACAAAATACGGATTCCGGTGAATAAAGAAAACGTACTGAAGAGCGGTATTGTAAAGCCTGAAGATGCTGATAAGATAGTAGATTATATAGATATCACGTTGCCCAGCGCTATTGATAAAGCGCGGATTGTAATGCTCGATATTTTGGCTTATAACGATTGGAAACGCCCTATATACTTCACCGGTGGCAGTATGGACGCTGCTGAGTATATCTGGATGAAGGAATACTTGCAATTAGACGGATTGGTATATAAACTCGTGCCTATTAAAACTCCTATTGACAAAAATCACCCTTTTGATATGGGACGTATAGATTCTGACTTGATGTACGACATTATCAAGAAATGGGATTGGGGCAATATGGGGAAACCTGGTATTTACTTAGATCCTGAAACGCGTAAGAACAGTATTATCTTCCGCGGTAATTTGGCACGCCTTACTGAAAAGCTGATAGAAGAAGGTAAGTTAAACAAAGCTAAAGACGTTTTGAACATTGGTATGAAAAATATGCCATTGGAAGCTTATGGTTATTACTTCACTCTTGACCCGTTTATACAAGGATATTTTAGGGTAGGAGAGAAAGAGACCGCACGCAGATTGGCTTTGCAGATATTTGGTAAGTATCAAGAAGAACTGAATTATTACGCACACTTATCGCCCGATGAGCGCTATGCTAATACTGCCAGAATACAGTACACCATAGACCGTTATGGAGAATTATTATTGCTCATAGCGCCTCTGGACAAGGATTTTTACGGAAGACAAGTAGAAGTGCTCAGAGCGAAGGCAAGTCCGTTTATGAAATCGGAAGAGTTTGATGAGTATATGAAGATGCTAAGCGATGATGAGAGGGATGAGGTTGTAGACACGGTAAGGGTGAAAGATAGTGAAAATTAGGACATTATTGCAATTTATCATTGATAATTCTATCCATATAATCCTGAATAAAGGCACGCATATCAGCGATGCCTTTTTTCATTTCTTCATTATGGGAGCTTAGGTCTTTGAGGTTGTGGGAGAGGTTTAAATCGTCTTTGGCATACACGCCCACTACTTCGCCTTGCAGGTCTAACACGTAAATGTAATTACCTTGAATGAGCTGGTAGAACTGCGTGTGGGTAACAAAAGCACGGGGGGTTTCATCGGGGATATTAGCCAATAGGCTACGCCCCCAAGAGCGGAAAGGTTTTTGGTAGCCCATCAAATCTACAAGTGTAGGGAAAATATCGATTTGTTGCCCTAAAACATCCGAACTACCTTGTGGAATTAAGTTTTTATTAGGGCTAAACAAGATAATAGGCATATGGTGATGTGCGATTTTTTGTTTGTAATAATCGTAGTAATCTTCAGTAGTATGGTCGGGTAAGATAGCAAAAATAGTATTGTTATACCAATCTTCTTTTTTAACGGTATCGAAGAACTTGCCAATGGAGTAATCGGCGTACTCTACAACGTTGTGCATTGGCATATCGCCGGTATTGAAACGCTTGTCAAGCGGAGCAGGCACTTTGTAAGGCCCGTGAGAGGAAAGGGTAAATACGGTAGCTAAGAATGGGCGTTTCATCAGGTTGATGTTTTTAGCGAAGTACTGCAAGAAAGGCTCGTCGTCTATACCCCAACTGCCGTTGTAATAGCGGTCGTCGTTGAATTCGGTACGGCCTAAGTAGGTTTCGTAGCCTATTTGGTGGGTATAGCCATCGAAATTCATAGAGCCATTGGTAGCCCCGTGCGCGAAGAGCGTTTGGTAGCCTAAAGAGCGTGCGATTTCGGGCAGAGAAGACACTTTGCGCTGTGCGTAACCCGAACGCACCCAAGCGGTTTGGAAAGTAGGCATACCTGCAGTTACTGCCGAAATACCTTCGATAGAATGGATACTATTCGCATAGATATTTGTAAAGTAGTAGCCTTGTTGTGCTAATGAATCTAAGAAAGGGGTATGAGTGCGGTAGTTGGGTATTTGTGTATTTTGGTTCATCACCCCGAAGTATTCAGCGCCCATACCTTCAAGGATAATGACTACTATATTGGGCTGGTTAGTGACATTGCGGTGATATTGTTTGATAGGCTTGATATTTTCATTGATATAGGCTTGGGTAGTGAATTTAAATTCTTTAAAACCTTTGTTTTTGCCCATAGTGCGCAAGATTGTAAAAGGTGTGTTGAGCAGTACGTTCACTTGGGAAATATCTCGAGCGTATTTGCTGGCATCCATAACGGTAAGCGGAATTACCCCTGCTTTGAACGAAAAACCGCGTATGCCGAAAATCAGTGTAGGGGCAAGCAGTACCAGCACAATGATAGAGGTAATGAAATAAGGTTTTCGAGCGGCTATCTTTTCTTTTTTAACTTTCACTCTTTTGTAGAGGAATATCCATAAAAACACGAAAACTGCAAAGGTGAGGAAAATAGCCCAGTATTGCACCAAAAAGCCAGCGAGCAGGGTAATAGGGTTGTGTTCATTTTCCACCAATGCCCAATCGTTGGTAGTGAGGCGTGTTTTGTTATAGGCAAAATAAGCAATATCAATAAAGTTGAGCAAATAAGCAGGGATATTACAAAGGAAGTAGACCCAAAACAATACTTTTTGGAAAGACTTCTTGGTGTTGATGAGCAAAGGGAGCACACTGAGGAAGATGAACAACAGGTTTACGTAGATGATAGCCGTAGTATCGAACAGCAAGCCGTAGAAAGCTAAGCGGAAGAATTCACCTACACCTTCAACATTTAGATGAGCGCTATTGAAGGTATAAAAAGCAATACGAGCTAAAAAGTAGAAAAGGTAGGCTAATGCCAATCGGTAGGCAAGTGTTTTATATTCGGCAGTGCGGAAAGATTTCATAAAAGTATACTTGTTATTTTGTTGTTAAACTCTGTTGTACAAATTGATATATTCTTTAGCCATAGTGAGGTAGCTAAATTGTTGAGCCCACTCTTTTAGGCGAGAGGGGTAGTTGAGTGTAGGGTTGTGATATGCTTTGAGTCCTTGTTCAATAGTGTGAGCCATTGCTTGAGGGTTGAAGCTATCGAAGTAGAAAGCTACATCGCCCCCTATTTCGGGCAAACTGGTGTAGGTGCTCAAGAAAATAGGTTTACCAAAAGCCATTGCTTCGATAGGAGGGATGCCAAATCCCTCGGCAAGGGAAGGCTGGCAGAGCGCCTCACAATGTTGTAGCAAGGCGTATTTTTCATCTTCGCTGATATTACTAAAGAAGTGCACTCTATTTTCTAATCCTAATAAGTGAATGGTATTCATTACCTCGGTAGCGTAAGGTTCTTTCTTTTCGGAGGATACTAGAACTAAATCTTCTTTTAAAAAAGGGAGCGCTTCTACTAAGCTCTTTTGGTTTTTTTTGCTAAAAAGCACCCCTATATTGAGCAAAAAAGGGCGATTTTTTAAGAAAGCAAACTTTTCATTTAAGGGGTAAGATTTATTTTTGGGGAAAGAGATGCCGTTGTGGATAACAGTAATTTCCTTTAAATTATCTAAGTGCAAAAGAGTAACGTTTTGCAATACATCTTGTTTTACAAACTCGGAAATACACACGAGGTAATCGGTATGAACCAAATTAGTATTCACCCTATTGAGTAGTTTATGGCGCTTGTACTCACTAATATCCTCGTACAAAAAATTCAAATCGTGGAGGGTAAGGATTTTTTGAGTATGTTTATAAGGTTTTTGGAAATATCTTGATAGCTGATGGCTCACATGAATAATATCAAAACCCTTACTGAAGAATTCTAAATATCGATGCCATTTCTTATAAAGCACAATCCTAATTAGAGGTGATATTTTTTTTATCTCTTTTTCTATGCCAAAATAAGACACATTAAGTTCAGGAGCTAATAGAGTTATTCCTTTAGCTAAGTTTCTAAACACATTTGCTAACCCTGAATTAGGATAACGCAGACGCTCTAAATCTAATAATATCTTATTATTGATAATACACATATAGAATGTGAAAAATATTTTATTTATAGAATGCAAAATTACAGAAAAATACTACTTTTGCAAAAAAAAATAATTAAATGAAGTTTCTCAGCCTATTCATCAACCTATTTTTTATAATCTTTGCAGGGGTGTATTTTGTGTTTCCTATTGATTTCAATATACCTGCTGTTGATGGACTTTTAGATTTTTTTTATCATATCGGATTAGTAATTTCTTTGTTAGTAGCAAGTGTAGATGTTTACTTAAAACGGAAACAATTATTTAAAAATATAGATTATTATCGGTTGTTTATTACTTTTTTAGCTACTTTTACAGCTTGTATATACATCTACAATCGTAAAACACCCTTAGGGTTAAGTATTTTGTTATTAGGGCTTTGTTTGATATATGGGCTCGTTAAGAAAACATTCTATTCCCCTCATCCAATAATGGTTGTACTGTTTCTTTTTAGCTCCTTGAAAATAATGAGCTGCCTTTGGTCGTCAGATGTTAGACAAGGCTGGGCTCATATTGATTATTACACTGCTTTTATATTTTTGCCTATTATTAGTTGTTTTTACCGCGTGGAAGCTAAAGAACAAAAAGCTTTTATATATCCTATTTTTTCTTTTTTTATTAATTTATTAACACTTACTTTTATTGCCTATATTTTAACTGTAAAACAATTGAACCAATCTTTTTGGTCTTTTCTCACTTTAAATAAAGAATACTTAGGGTATAACGTAGAAACAGGGATTTACAATTATTATCAATCAATAGGGTGGAGCAAGACTTTTCATCCAAGTAAAATAGCATGGATTTTTCTTACGGTTTTGGCAGTATCTTATTGGCTTTGGCAGGAAGGCAAAAAGAAAATTATCACTACTTCTCAGCTTTCTTTTTACGCGCTTTTACTACTAATAGTTTCTCTGTTGTTACAAGCTCGAGTCGCAATATTAGGATTTTTTATATTAGTTAGTTTATTTATTTGGGTAGGTCTTATGAGATATGTTAAAAGCCGTAAAAGTATATTTTTTTACACAATTTTAGCTACATTTGTTGCTATATCAGGTGTAATACTATCCATTACACAAACTACTTTTTTCAATGATCCTTCACGATTAAAAATGAGTACGCTAGTTTTCAAAAGTTTTTTTGAGTATCCTTTTTTAGGAGGAGGCGCTTTTCACGAAGCTTTCCTACTTCATCAAGCTAATATAGATTTAGTGTCTTTACATAATGAATTCTTAACAGCATTATCTGATCAGGGTATTTTGGGGCTTTTATTGTTTTTAGCTTTTCATATTTTAGTAGTTTACTATGGGCTAAAGGCGAGATATTTCTTAGGGATTTACGTACTCCTTGCTTTCGCCATCTTCAATGCTACCGATGGCGTGATGGGATTACCCATTTGTATTCCTTTCTTTCTTTTCTGCCTTATTCCTCCCAAGCAAACTTAACCTCTTTTTTCTTCTTTTAAAAGTATTCCTCTATCATCATCCTCGTTTTATAGATATTTTTTTTCCTCCCCTCCCGCTTAGCTCACTTATTCACAAAACTTTTTTCGCCTTTCACTTCTCTGTCTCTTCTTTTTTCACTACCTTTGCCCCCGAAATCTATTACTCACAGATCGTCTTTTCATAAATAAATGAATAAACTACTCATTCTCGGAAGCATCGCTTTCGACCAAATCGAAACTCCTTTCGGAAAAAGCAACGCTATTATGGGGGGCTCAGCAAACTATATAGCCCTCGCTGCCGCTCAGTTTGAGGTTCCCTCAGCTGTCGTCTCTATCGTCGGCGACGACTATCCACAAACCTACTTAAACCTCCTTACCCAGCGCCATATCGACGTCTCAGGTATTGAAATCGTGCACGGTGGCAAAACCCTCTTTTGGAGCGGTAAATATCACAACGATATGAACCAACGCGACACCCTCGATACCCAACTAAATGTACTTGTCAATTTTAAGCCCACAGTTCCTGAAGCTTTTCGAAATGCCGAAGTGCTCTTACTCGGCAACCTCCACCCCACCCTGCAAATGGACGTACTCGACCAGATGTATGAACGCCCTAAATTAGTGGTGATGGACACAATGAACTACTGGATGAACCACACTTGGGATTTGCTAATGGAAGTTATCGCACGCGTAGATATGCTCACAATTAACGATGAGGAAGCTCGCCAACTCACCAAAGAGTATTCTCTCGTCAAAGCCGCCCAGCGCATTATGGCAATGGGCGTGAAGTTCGTCGTAATTAAAAAAGGCGAACACGGGGCACTGCTATTCCACGAAGATAAAGTATTCTTTGCCCCTGCCCTCCCCTTAGCCGAAGTCTTTGACCCTACCGGCGCTGGCGATGCTTTTGCTGGCGGACTCGTAGGTTATCTCACCAAAACCCGCGACTATTCGTTCAGCAATCTAAAAAATGCCATTGTGCACGGCTCAAACATCGCCTCTTTTTGTATCGAAAAGTTCGGTGCCGACCGCCTGCTTACCCTCACCCAAGACGAGCGCCACGCCCGACTACGACAATTCCGTGACCTTACTCAATTTGATATTCAAATAACCCCTAATACCTAAGGATTAAGCCCTGAGACCTATTGCCTGAGGACTAAAACCTAACGCCTAAATATGATTTACAAAAGAAGTAGCGAACTATTCGCAGCAGCCCAACAAGTACTCCCCGGCGGAGTCAATTCTCCCGTACGCGCTTTCAATGCCGTCGGCGGACATCCTATTTTCATCAAAGAAGCCCAAGGCGCTTTCCTCACCGATGAAGACAACCGCAAGTATATCGATTATATCGCCTCTTGGGGACCCCTCATCTTAGGTCACGCTTACCCTCCTGTGATTGAGGCAGTAACCCAGCGCGCCAAGAAAGGTACTTCCTTCGGGATTCCTACCGAAGTCGAAGTACAAATTGCCGAATTAGCGGTCTCAATGGTGCCCAATATCGACAAGATTCGATTTGTGAACAGCGGTACCGAAGCCTGTATGAGTGCTGTGCGCTTGGCTCGAGGCTACACCGGTCGCGAGAAGATTATCAAATTCGCCGGTTGCTACCACGGTCATTCCGATGCTTTCCTTATCGAAGCGGGCAGTGGTGGCGCCACTTTCGGTAGTCCCAATAGCCCTGGCGTAACACAAGGCACAGCTAAAGACACCCTTTTAGCAAATTATAACGATTTAGCCTCCGTAAAAGCCCTTTTTGACGCGAATCCACAGCAAATCGCTTGTGTGATTATCGAACCCGTAGCGGGTAATATGGGGTGCGTACCTCCTGCCGAAGGTTTCTTGGAAGGCTTGCGTCAATTATGTACTGAAAACGGTGCGATTTTGATATTCGATGAAGTGATGACCGGTTTCCGCTTAGCCAAAGGTGGCGCACAAGAGCTCTTCAATATCAAAGCCGATATTGTAACCTTTGGTAAAGTGATTGGTGGCGGACTACCAGTCGGTGCTTTTGCCGGTAGTAAAGAAGTGATGAGCTACTTAGCTCCCGAAGGTCCCGTGTATCAAGCGGGTACTCTTAGCGGAAATCCTTTGGCGATGAGCGCCGGTTTAGCGATGCTCACTGCCCTGAATGAAAATCCTGAAATATTCGATAGTTTGGCGAAAAAGACAGCTTACTTGCACGAAGGTTTCGACAACGTACTGAAACGTTCGGGCATTCCTTACCAAATCAATAGCTTTGGTTCAATGTTTACCCTCTTCTTTGCCGAAGCACCCGTAACCGATTTTGCCAGCTCAGCTAAGAGCGATACCGCACGCTTCCGCAAGTATTTTCACGGAATGCTACGCGAAGGTATCTATTTACCTCCAAGCGCTTTTGAAAGTTATTTCCTCAACGATGCCCTTACTTACGAAGATCTCGATAAGACCATCGGCGCTCTCGGCAGAGTCATAATGGAATTATAGCACTCACAATTACCTCTATACTACACTTTGTCAAAAGTCCTCAACGGTGTAACCCGTTACAATACTTTTGACAAAGTGTTTTCTATTAATATCTAAAAACTGTCCTTCTCCCCTCTCCCCTTCACCTTTCCATCACTGTATTCCCCTCTTCAAAGCCTGTCCGCGATAGCGGAGTAAGTGAATAGGTGGAGGTTTTCATCATTTTTCTCCCTCTTTTTCGTCCCTACACTCCCCCTTTGGAGGGGGTCAGGGGGAGGTTTCTGCACATTTTCTCATTTCCAAATTTGCTAATTCTCTAATTTCTCCTCCTACCTGCCCGTCGTGCTACGACCTTTTTCTTTCGCCTCGAAACCCTATTTTTAGTATTATTGGCATTGTTGTATTATAGTATTAATCAATTACTTATACACCCTTTGTATAACAATCGTCCAAGATTCGTATAAGCTTCCTATAAGCTTTGTATAAGCTAACCATACCCATTTTACCTTTNNTATAAGCTTCCTATAAGCTTTGTATAAGCTAACCATACCCATTTTACCTTTTACCTTTTATCTTTTACCTAAAAACACCCTTCCGAACATTTCCGTTTCCTTCCGAAACCACTGATATGTCACTTTTAGCGATATACACTTTGCTAAAGTTTTTAATCGCTCGTCGTGCTACGACCTCACACCGTGCTACGACCTCACACCTAATTAAAAAACAACTCGCGGTATTTGGTAAGTGTCCACAACTCATCATCAACCATAAGTTCGAGTTTATCGCAGTGGTAACGAATTTCGTCAAAGAAAGGTTTCACTAAGGTACAATAAGCATCGGCTTTGGCTTCAAAGTTAGGAAGATTATTAGCGCGTTTGCGAGCTTCAATCATCGCATCAACCTTACTGTGGATCACCTTGATATGTTCGGAAATATGGCGAATGAGCTCTATTTGCTCGGCGGCTACTTCTTGGTAGTTGTCGCCAAAGATTTCTTTTAAGCCTTTCACATTCTCAATGAGGGTGTTTTGGTAACGCACGGCCGTAGGTACGACGTGGTTGCGAGCTATATCCCCCAACACCCGCGATTCTATCTGCACGGTTTTCACGTATTCCTCTAAGGCAATTTCATAACGTGCGTGTAGCTCTACTTTGCTTAGCACACCCGTTGTTTCAAAGAGTTTTATTGCCTTCTCACTGATATTCTCTTTCAAAGCTTCAGGAGTGGTCTTATGATTACTCAAACCGCGACGGGCAGCCTCTGCCTCCCATTCTTTGCTATAACCATCGCCTTCAAAAAGTATCTTTTTGCTCTCTTTCAGGTAACGACGCAACACTTTGAAAATCGCATCTTCTTTCTTCTTACCCCCTTCAATAAGCGCATCAACAGCTTTTTTGAAATCTACCAATTGTTGGGCTACTATGGTGCTAAGTACCATCATCGGCTTACCACAGTTGGCTTTAGAACCTACCGCGCGAAACTCAAACTTATTGCCCGTAAAGGCAAAGGGCGAAGTGCGGTTGCGGTCAGTGGTATCGAGAAACAAATCAGGGATTTTGCCTACTACGTTGAGCTTGAGTTCGCTCTTTTCTTCAGGCGATAGGTTTTCGGAAGATACTTCCAAAGCCTCCAACACTTTGGTAAGCTGTTCGCCAATAAATACCGATACTATGGCTGGGGGTGCTTCATTCGCCCCCAAACGGTAATCGTTAGTTGCTGAAGCTACTGAAGCTCTGAGCAGTGGTTCGTACTCGCATACTGCCTTAATGGTACAGATAAAGAAAGTCAGGAATTGCAGGTTTTTGATAGGTGTTTTGCTGGGTGCCAAAAGGTTTACGCCTGTATCGGTTACGAGCGACCAGTTGTTATGCTTACCAGAGCCGTTTACCCCTGCAAAAGGTTTTTCGTGGAAGAGGATTACAAAGTCGTGGCGTTCGGCTACCTTGCGCATCACGTCCATAAGGAGCGAATTTTGGTCGACTGCCAAGTTGGCTTCTTCAAAGATAGGAGCCAACTCAAACTGGTTAGGGGCTACCTCGTTATGGCGCGTTTTTACAGGGATACCCAATAGTAAACACTCTTGTTCTAAATCGCGCATATAAGCCAGCACACGGCTCGGTATTGCGCCGAGATAATGGTCGTCCAACTGCTGTCCTTTAGCGGCTTGGTGACCTAAGAGCGTTCTGCCGGTAATCATCAGGTCGGGGCGGGTATTGGCAAGGGCTTTGTCTATTAAAAAGTACTCTTGTTCGCAGCCCAAAGTAGTGGTTACCTTGCTCACATTCCGGTCGAAATAGCGGGCTACCTCAGTAGCAGCTTGGTCGATCGCACTGAGGGCTTTGAGCAGCGGCGTTTTGTTGTCCAACGCTTCGCCCGTATAGGCGATAAAGATGGTAGGAATACACAATACCGTGCCGTATACAAAGGGCGGTGAAGAGGGGTCCCAAGCGGTATAGCCACGTGCCTCAAAGGTATTGCGAATACCGCCATTGGGGAAACTGGACGCATCCGACTCCTGTTGCACCAACTGACCGCCTCCGAAACGCTCGATAGCGCGGTCGCGGGTAACGGGCTCAAAGAAAGCGTCGTGTTTTTCGGCAGTACCTCCTGTAAGGGGTTGGAACCAGTGGGTGTAGTGGGTAGCGCCTTTGGAGATTGCCCAGTCGCGCATAGCGGTCGCCACTTGGTCGGCTACACGCCGGTCGATTTTAGTGCCGTTGTGAATGGCGTTCATTACGGCGGTGAAGGCATCGCGTGTCATCAATTGGCGCATTGCCTCTTCGTTAAATACATTTTGGGCAAACAGTTCAGAGCGTTTGCCATTTTCGGGTACCGCTACCGGTTTGCGGTTTTGTGCGGTAGTAAGGGCTGTAAATCGTAACATTTTAGGTGTTAGGGTTTAGATATTCTTTCTTAGTTTTGAATCGTCCTCCTCTTCCGTCTAGCTTGTCTGACAGGTCTAACATTTTCAGACAAGTCCAATCTATTAGGACTACTCTCTAAATTCTTTTCTCGCTTGATACATTTGTTCTCTAATACCTCCTTGTTCAAGGAACATTATCTGTTGTTTCTCTATTAGACGTTTCAGCAAATAAGTTGTCTGATTGATAAGTGTTATACAAAAGTTTGCTAATTCTTCGTCGTTCGTCTTAAGTATTAGTTTTTTGTAGCCGGTAAAAATCTTTTCACTACGAGCATACATACGCATTTTTTTAGGTTTAAGCTAGTCAGACCCCGTCCGACAAGTCTGACTGGTCTGACTCTCCCAACCTATCCTTTCTCGCTACTACGCTCCTACAACCCCATCGTAATCGTTGGTTTTTCATCAGTTTTAAGCGTTACCGCCTTCACTGTTTTCAAACTGTTTTTAGTAACTTCAGAGCCCGAAAGGTTCTTCTTTCCAGCATTGTCCTCAGCGTAATACACCACAAACTGATACACTTCTTGTCCATCAA
The DNA here is from genome assembly GCF_054772415.1 of Capnocytophaga sp. HP1101. Taxonomy (NCBI): domain Bacteria; kingdom Pseudomonadati; phylum Bacteroidota; class Flavobacteriia; order Flavobacteriales; family Flavobacteriaceae; genus Capnocytophaga; species Capnocytophaga sp. HP1101. Next base: position 29,562 of record NZ_BPUU01000005.1, on the reverse strand, counting down.
CCACATCTACACTCAATACAAACGAAGCTTTCCCGTCATCATCTGTCGCCGATGGCTTCGTGCCAAAAGTAGGATTCGACTCACTTTTGTTTTTCCAGCCCCACTCATCATAGGCATAAATCACCCAGTTTTTAAGAGGTGTCCCGTTGCTGTCTTTCAAATAAACAGTTACATCTACTTTGCCTTCTAATTTCTTGATTTGCTCTTTACTGCAAGAAAGCGCTCCCAAGGCAACAAGGAGCATTAAAACAATTTTTCTCATTATATTTAGTTTTTAATTACTTCTCAACATTCTTTTTCTTTCGTCTCGAAACCCTATTTTCAGTATTATTGGCATTATTGTATTATGCTATTAATCAAGCATTCATACACCTTTTGTATAACAATCGTCCAAGATTCGTATAAGGTTCGTATAAGCTTTCTATAAGCTAACCATACCCATTTTACCTTTTACCTTTTATCTTTTACCTAAAAAACCTCTTCTGATATTTTTCGTTTTCTTATGAAAAATCCAATTCTCTTTTGAGCCTCTCCGAGATTCTCCAAATTATCCAACCTATCCAAAAAATCTAACCTGTCCTTTTCTCTCTCTTGCGACAAAAGTAATCATTTTTCTTCATATAGTAATTGTTTTTACAATTTATTTTGTACTTTTGTATTATCAAAACCATAAATAAAGTCAGTTCAATATAACAAAATTCTAACTTACAATTGATTTTTCGGTATACTCCGTCAAATCCAAGCAACTCGTTGCTAAAATCCGTGGACAGATTTACTATTACCTAAATTTATCTACACCTCAATCCGTGAAATCCGTGAAATCCGTGCGATGCTTTTTAAACAATATAGGTTGATTATCACAAAATAACCTTACGTCAAATTCACATTAAATATTACCCTAAATGAAAAGAACCCTTTACATCATCTTAAGTGTCCTATACCTTTTCTCAAGTTGCCGAAAAGATAGCAACAGCGAAGATAACTCCAACCTTATCTCTAACAACACCCCCTTCCCAATGATGGCTTGGATAGGACTTTCCCCCCAATCGTCTACTGAAGCCTATCAAGAAATGAAACAAGCGGGCTTCAACTACAATATGTTCCCCTATAACACCTCCCTCGCCCAAACCAAAGAGGCTTTGGATAAAATGCAAGCCTTACAAATAAAGAGCATCGTGCATTGCTCAGAACTCTCCACCGATACCGAAGCCACGATTAAAGCCTTAAAAGACCACCCTGCCGTAGCAGGTTGGTTTATGACAGATGAGCCCTCAATGAAAGATTTAGATAAGGTAGCTGCGAAGATGAAACGCTTTCAGCAAATCGATAAAAAAGGCATCTGCTACGTAAATTTCCTCTCGATAGATACTTCCGAAAAGCAATTAGGCGCTTCTTTTGATGCTTATCTTGAAAAAGCTACCCGCACCCTCCCTTTGCAAATGCTCTCATCTACCTTCTACCCTATTGTGCTCAACAAAGGAGCCAAAGAGAGAACTGTAAACGGATTGTGGTATAAAAACTTGGAAGTATTTTCAGCCAAAGCCAAAGAACTACACATTCCTCTCTGGACGCTCGTGCTATCATCGTCCCACCCTCTCGGTGAAGGCGGATACCCAGAGCCCACCCTCGCCGACCTCCGCTTGCAACTGTATACTAACTTAGCCTACGGCTCACAACTGATGCAGTTCTACACCTATACCACCCCCATTGATAACCTTACCTACAAAGCCCCTATTGCACCCGACGGCTCTAAAAACGCTATCTATTACCGATTAGCACAAGCCAATACCGAAGTACAAAAACTATCAGGGGTGTTTGTAGGAGCGAAGATGCTCAATGTATGGCATACAGGCAAAAGTATTCCCGCAGGCACAAAAAGACTGGTATTGCCTAAAAACTTTGAAGTCCTCAAAACAGGTGATATAGGAGCAACCGTTTCGCTCTTGCAGAATGGTTCGCGCCACTATTTGATGATTGTAAACCACAGTCCACTTAAAACATTGCCCTTAGAGATAAAAGCCACCCCCGAAGTACAAGAAGTAACCAAAGAAGCCCGTCTACATACAGTTGATTGGACAAGCGTAAAAACATACACCTTAGAAGCAGGAGATATGCGCCTTTTCTCGTGGACAGAATAAAAAGATTCCCATCTTATAAACTTCCCCCATCTTCCCTTCATCTTTCCGTCACTACAGTTCCCCCTCTCGGAGGGGGCTAGGGGGAGGTTTATTATGTGCTATAACACTTTGCCAAAGTTTGAAACTTTGGCAAAGTTCAAATATTCTCGGTATTCCCCTCGTCATTCGCCCCTCGTTCCTCGTCCTTTTCCCCCTATTGCCTATTGCCTAAGACCTATTGCCTTTTTCTTTTCTTTCGCCTCGAAACCCAATTTTTAGTATTATTGGCATTGTTGTATCATAGTATTAATCAATTACTTATATGCCCTTTGTATAACAATCGTCCAAGATTCGTATAAGCTTCCTATAAGCTTTGTATAAGCTCAGCATACCCTTTTTACCCTTTACCTTTTATCTTTTACCTAAAAACACCCTTCCGACATTCTTCGTTATCTTTCTCCAACAAGTCTGAAATGTCCGACTCGTCCAAACAATCTCTCCCTATTTGCTAATTAAAAAGTTACGTGTATTTTTTTGTTATACTTATTCACAATTTGCAACAAATAAGGCAGTACCCCACGCGACATTGTAATTCTTGTAGTTTTCGGCGATTTGATTTTTACATAAAAACCGTTTTTGGTATAGCCCCAATCTATATCTGTGATTTTTGCGGGGTCGATTTCGCGTATTGCGTAGAAGAGAAAGAAGTACAGTTGCTTGTTGCACAACACAAACGGCGGACTGTAGCAGGTGATAACGAAGAGCTTACTCTTTACTTTTAGCAAGTGTTCAAAATCACTGTCGCTCATTTGTTCTACCAGCATTCGCAGGGCTTTTTCGTTGCGCTTGAACACGTAGTTGATAAGCCAATAGCCCAAGCAACCTATCAGGCAGAGAATGAGCACTTCTGAATTTACTTCATCAAATGAGAGCAACTGTAACACTGGTAGCCCCTCTTGCCACATCAGCAGAAAGACGATAGGCAAAGGTGCTACAAACACTACAATGATGATCCCAATAACCCAGTAGCGAAACTTGTGCAGTCCTTTCAAATAAGCTTCGCGCTTTTGGGAAAGCTGGTGAGTAGGACGAAAAAGTGCCAAGCGCTCTTCAAATTCGTTCTTGCGCACCATCGTAAGGTACATAAAAACAAGAAGAAAAACAATCAAAGGCACAAAGGCGAGTAAATAAATATAGTCGGTCATATTATTTGAGTTTTTGTGTACTTTTTAACAATCTTCTCAAAGTAAGGAAACACCTTTTCTAACATTGTTATACCAATCATTTTCTTCGACAATTTGATTCGTACAAACACGTTACTCCTACCACGACCCCAACCCCAATAGCATTTCATATCAGTAATTTCGGCGGGGTCAATCTCGCGAATCATATAGAAAATAAAGAGATACAACCGATGTTTGCACAACACAAACGGCGGATTGTACTTGCTGCTGATTGGCAGAACGCCTTTTATTTCTAACAATAGCTCAAAATCACTATCGCTCATTCGCTCAAGCAACATTCGCAGGGCTTTTTCATTGCGTTTCAGCACGCGGCTAATGAGGTAATGCACTCCTATAACAGGCACAAGGGCAAGCAGTATAAGTAGCTTAATCTCATCAGGAATGGGGATACACAGCCTTCCCATTTCGTGATATCCTTCATTAAGCATCAGCAGGGTAAAAGCACATAAAGGAAGGTAAAATATCAACATCAAAGTAATATTAGCATATTTGCGGTATTTGCGAACACCTTGCATATAGGTTTCCCGCTTTTGTGGTAGTTGGTGAGTAGGACGAAAAAGTGCTAATCGCTCTTCAAAGGCATTTTTGTGCACTATCGCAAGGTACATAAAGATTGCTATTAATGCTACTAAAAATGCAAAGCAAATAATATAAATTCTATCCATAATTTTAGGTAAAAGTTAAGAAGTAAAAAGTCGTTAATCACTAATGACTAACGACTTTTATATTACATTACAATATTGATAATTCTGTTAGGCACTACAATCACCTTTTTAGGGGCTTTGCCTTGGAGTTGTTCTACCGTTTGAGGGTCGGCCAAAATAGCTTGTTCTATCTCGGCGGGAGTCATAGTGGTAGCAAACTCGCGTTTGAAGCGCACTTTACCGTTGAAGGATACGGGGTATTCTTTGCTGTTTTCTTGCAAATACGCCTCGTTGTGCTCAGGATAAGCCGCAAAGATAATGCTTTCAGTATGCCCTAAGTGTTTCCACAGTTCTTCAGCAATATGAGGGGCAAAAGGTGCTACGAGTACTGCCAAGGGTTCTAACACTGCTTTATGCCTACATTTTAAGGTAGAAAGCTCATTCACACAAATCATAAACTGACTCACCGAAGTATTGAACGAGAAGTTTTCAATATCCTCATTCACCTTCTTGATAGTTTTGTGTAGGGTTTTGAGCATTTCGGGGGTAGCAGGCTCTTCGGTTACTTGCCAGCCACTTTCAGAAAAATACAAACGCCATAGCTTGCGCAAGAAGTTGTACACACCCGAAATACCTGCCGTGTTCCAAGGTTTGGCTTGTTCCAACGGACCTAAGAACATTTCGTACAAACGCAACGTATCAGCACCGTATTGCTCGCAAATATCATCGGGGTTTACCACATTGTATTTAGATTTGGAGATTTTACCTAATTCTTCATCTGTGTAAAATTTAAATTCTTCTAAAGGTAATTTTTTAAGAGGATTTCCAAAACCAATATACTCTTGTTCCTCTAATAGTAAGAAACCTTCTTTTGTTACAAACACAGGGTAGTCAAATCTCATCCATTTAGCATATTCTGAAACTCCTTTAAAATCAAGATAAGAAGGTTTATCAGGATATTCGTAGTCTGAAACATATTCAATAGGTATAGGTAATTTCTGAATATTCTCAGATGTTTTGGTATCAGGGTCAAACTGAAAAGATCTCTCTAAACTATTTTTGTCAAAAATTATAGTGGATGAGCCAACTTTATCAGGAATAACTGTAACACTATCGCTATAATTTCTATAATTATCATTGCGAACTTTTCCATTGCTACTTGTTTCTCTGAAACAACTTTCTATAAAGCCTTGTATCATTCCTTGGTTAATCAGCTTTTTAAACGGTTCTTCGGTAGGGGCAAAACCGCGGTCTTTTAGGAATTTGTTCCAGAAGCGGGAGTACAACAAGTGCCCCGTAGCGTGCTCACTACCACCTACGTACAAATCTACGTTTTGCCAATAGTCTTCTACCGCTTTGGTAGGGAATACCCCGCGCTGGTCTTTCTCCATCATATACTCCAACCAATACCAAGAGGAACCTGCCCAACCTGGCATCGTATTCAATTCCAACGGGAAGACGGTTTTATGGTCGATGAGCTCATTGCTTACTACCTCGTTTGTAACAGTATCCCACGCCCATACCGCAGCATTGCCCAATGGTGGGTTGCCCTCTTCGGTAGGGAGGTATTTCTCTACTTCGGGGAGGAGAATAGGGAGGTGGGACTCATCTATCATTTGAGGTAGGCCGTTCTTATAGTAAACAGGGAAAGGTTCGCCCCAATAACGCTGGCGTGAAAAAACAGCATCTCTCAGGCGGTAATTTACTTTCGCCTTGCCTGCGCCTATCGCTTCTAAGGCAGCTAATACTTTGGCAACTGCCTCTTTAAATCTGGTACAACCATTGAGGAAATCAGAGTTTTGATAGGTCATTCCCTCTTTTTCGGTAAAGGCTCCTTCTGAAATGTCTTTGTCAAAGATATTGATAATCTCGGGCATTCCTTTCTTACCCTCAAAGTGTTTAGCAAAGGCGTAATCGCGTTCATCGCCCGCAGGTACTGCCATTACAGCCCCCGTGCCATAACTTGCCAACACATAGTCGCCTATCCAAATAGGGAGCTCTTTGCCGGTGAGTGGGTGCACGGCATACGCCCCTGTAAAAGCACCCGATACAGTTTTAGTATCGGCCATACGGTCACGTTCTGAGCGTTTGGCAGTAGCAGCAATATAGGCTTCTACCTCAGCACGCTGCTCGTCGGTTGTGATAAGGGGCACCAACTCGTGCTCTGGAGCCAAAGTAAGGTAGCAAACGCCGAAGAGGGTGTCGGGGCGGGTAGTGAAGACCCCGATTTTGCGCTCGCCTCCAGCGAGCGCAAAATCTACAGACGCCCCTACTGACTTCCCTATCCAGTTGCGTTGGCTTTCTTTGATGCTTTCGCTCCAATCGATGGTGTCTAAACCCTGCAAAAGGCGTTCGGCATAAGCGGTGATACGCATACTCCATTGGGTCATCTTCTTGCGAATGACGGGGTGCCCACCGCGCTCGGATACGCCATTGACAATCTCGTCGTTAGCCAATACAGTACCCAAAGCAGGACACCAGTTTACTTCGGTTTCTGCCAAATAGGTAAGGCGGTATTTTAGCAAATGGCGTTCTTTGCTTTCGGCTGTCATTGCGTGCCATTGGGCGGCACTAAAGCGTGGGGTATCCTCATCGCAGGCTGCATTGACTTTCTTGTTGCCTTCAGTTTCAAAGAGGGCAATAAGGGTTTCGATGGGCTCTGCCTTGTCGGTTGCGTTGTTATACCACGAGTTGAAGAGCTCAATAAATATCCACTGGGTATGGCGGTAATAGGCAGGGTCAGAGGTTTTGACCTCGCGGCTCCAGTCGAATGAAAAGCCTATTTTGTCCAGCTGCTCGCGGTAGCGCGCAATATTCTGCGCGGTAGTAAGCGCAGGATGCTGACCGGTTTGGATAGCGTACTGTTCGGCAGGCAAGCCAAAACTGTCGTACCCCTGAGGGTGCAACACGTTAAAACCTTTGTGTCGCTTGTAGCGCGCCACAATATCGCTGGCGATATAGCCCAGTGGGTGCCCTACGTGCAAGCCCGCCCCTGAGGGGTAAGGGAACATATCAAGCACGTAGTACTTAGGTTTATCGCTGTTGTTTTGGGCTTTAAAAGTTTCGTGTTTCGCCCAATATTCTTGCCAAAAGGCTTCTATTTCTTTGTGATTGTAGGTCATTTTCAATTAACAATTAATAGTAGGGGGCAAAGGTAATAAAAAATGACAAATGACGAGTTACGAATGAGGAAAAATAGAGCAAACACAGGAAATTTATTTTCAAAAGAAGTGCGACAAGTCGCAGAAATTTACAGAAATTTTTGTTTTAGATTTGTAAGATTTCTATAGCTATAGCCATACTTCTTTAACTAATTTCATACGTTTTACTTTACTCTATAAGTTTTTTAGCAGAACATACCGCATTGCATCGTAGAAAAGAGCAGTGGATAAATGTCCCGTATTCCAAATTTCCACTTCTATATTTCCATAAGCGGGAGCGTGCTGGTGAAGTGGTAAAAACAGATCGTAGCGAGCCATCACTGGAAACACATTGGGAGATTGGTTTTCTTGCCATTGGGCTGAAAAATTTAAGTGACGTGTAATGATTCTGTTTCGCTCAATTTCACTTTCAGTAATGTCTTTCTTTGGGAAAATAAAAAACTTTTCGTGTGCTACAGTTCCTACTATCGGCACATAGAAATCAGCTGAATTATATATCGTCCGGTGCCTGTTTGCTATCACAGCTCCTAAACTAAATCCGCCAATTTCGATAGTCTGTACTCCTTTTTGTCGTAACGTGTGAATCAGCTTTTCGGTTAATTTCACACTTGTTGCCATCGTTGCCATAAAGGTCGATAGGTTCGCTGTGCCCTGTTTCAAAGCCCCCTTTTGCTTGTGAAAAGGAGTTCGGACTACGATTAGGTTTACACCTAAATCGTTGATTCTCTCTTTTTTGAAAATGTTAGAGAAAATACCATAGAAAGGATATTCTGATGCTCCGTGATGAAAAATGAGTGTGTTGGAGGTATTGGAATCCCATTTGTATATTAAAAATGCGGGATCTAAGACACCTGCTTTGGTAGAAGCTTTTACCTCATATAATTCTTCTCTGTTCCAATCGGGGATTTCTAAATTTATAGCTTCTAAGTGTTCTGTAAAATCGACTGTTTCCACTCCGTTAGGAAAATAAACAGGTTCAGAATAAGCTATCTTGTCTACCAAAAAATTTAGATTAAGAGCAGGAATTTCTTTTTTAATTGCAGAATTAGATGCTTGTACGAATGTTTTTTCTATTTTTTCATAAGATGGATTGCGGAACAGCCACAGAAGACTGATTGCAGAGCAGATAACAACTGCCAACAAAAATAAATATATCATCTTTTTGATTTTCATTCTTAATGTTTAAAGTAATCAATGACTAACAAATTGAATTATTTATGAATACACTATATTTGTTACTCTACACCCTGTGGCTTCGGCGGCGTCACGAACGAAATTGTAGAGGGTTTGGCTCAGTGCTGCCTTTTCTGGATATTTAAACGATAAATCATCTGGGTGTGCGACTCGGTAAGGTTCTGTGATGTACCAATGAGTTTAATCCCGCGAAAATCTTGTAACTCATCGTCTAAGGTAGTACCAAAAGGCGATACACTGAGGTTTTGTGTAGCGGTGAGTACATCTTGCAGAGTGGGATAGATATCCCAGCGTTTTTTGAGTTTTATTGAAATGGGCATAGGAGCAAGCCACACGGGCTTTTATTGGTTAGGGTACAAAGGTATGAAGTAATTAGCAAATGAGCAAATGCTGAATATAAAAAACAAAAGTCCTTGTCAAGATTATAAAACCTTGACAAAGACGAAGAGTGTTTATGTTTTCGATTAACTTACTGTTTTAAAAACGGGGGAGTCTTTCAGGAGTAATGTGCGTTGTGTCGTACCCCGCAAAGTGTTTTAAGTAGTTTTGCAGTGTGGTGCCATTGCCATCGGCGAAGGCATAGCGTCCTTTTTTCTTTAGATATTTTTTTACTGATTGAGCTCCGACTAAGTGAGCAGCGGCTAATATGCCTGACTCGGTAATTTCTATACCGTTAATTTTAGTACCTACGTATTGTTTGATTTCATTGCGCAAATACCATTTGTTGCGCTGAAGACTAAGTGTAAAAAGTCGTTCTTGTTGTTCAGGAGAGTTGAGGAATTGCTGAACGTCTTTTACTCCGTAGAACTGTAAAGCTGATTTTCCGAATTGATATTTCCCCATATAGCCGAACCTATTGACTATAAAATAATCGCCTCGTGACTCGCGGTAGGCTAAGGCTTCTTTAAAGCCTATAAATCCTTTTCCTATTTTGGGTGGATTTAAGGAAAACAGATTGGGGTCGCTTGTTATTTCTTTTGGCATAGCGGTAACCAAACGAGGTATATCTACTACAAAGCTGGGCGGAACTACGGTAGTTCTTTCTTCATCGCTTTTTACAGTAAAGCCCAACATAAAAAATACGACCATCATTATGGCGCAATAATACCTCTTTTTTGCATTTTTCATAAAAATTGTTTTCTTTAAGACTTACGTGTGTTCTTCAAGAGAAGTAGACCTGCTTAAAATTATTTCGGGGGCAAAATTACAAAAAAAATGCCAAACACAACTATTTCACCCTATAAATTTGCTAATAGTGTTATAAGTGATTATGATAACAACTTCTTTAAACATCAGTAAACACAAGGATTAGGACTTTTAGTTAGCAGGATTTTAAATTATTGTTGAGCGATGGAAATATTTTTTATGGAAGTACTGCTATAAGTAGGATTTTTAGGATAGGTCAGATTATTCGGATAAGTCGGATTATTGGGGATGCGAGGTCGTAGCACTACAGGCAGTAAAGGGTTGGGAATATCGGAAGGAAATGGAAAAATTCGTAAGAGGGCTTTTAGGTAAAAGATAAAAGATGGACTGTGAGATGGGTATGGTTAGCTTATACAAAGCTTATAGGATGCTTATACGAATCTTGGACGATTGGTATACAAAGGGTGTATAAGTAATTGATTAATACTGTAATACAACAATGCCAATAATGGCAAAAATGGGGTTTCGTGGCGAAAGAAAGAGAAGAGGCCATAGGCATTAGGCTATAAGCAATAGGGGGAGATGCGGTGGAAACCTCCCCCTAACCCCCTCGGATAGGGGGAATTAGTGACGGAAAAGCGACGGGAAAATGGTAGGATAACATCCCCCCTACCCCCCTCAAGGGGGGAGATGCGGTGGGGAAGATGCAAGAAATAAAGGCTGGAGAGGGGGAACGTAGTGACGGGAAAAGAGAGAAAACCTCCCCCTAGCCCCCTCCAAAGGGGGAGTGTGGTGACGGGAAAGTGAGAGAAACCTCTTCTTAGCCGCTTCGGAGAGAGGGGACTGTAGCGACGGGAAAGTGAGAGAAACCTCTTCTTAGCTGCTTCGGAGAGAGGGGACTGTAGCGACGGGAAAAGAGGGGGTGAGGTGGAATAAATTTGGGAATTTGGGAATTAGTTTGTACTTTTGCGGTTATCAATAACTAAAAAAGAAAGCTGTTTTTTCTATATATGAACCATAAACTACTTATATTGTTAATACTTTATCTACTACTTCTCCCCTACTACGGCTTTGCACAAGTGGAACAAAACAAGACTTTACTGAGTGAGCTTACGGCGCTTATCGGTAAAAAAGAGGTTTACACTCAGCAAAAAGAACGGAAAATTAAAGAGGCGATTGACTTGCTGAAAGTGCCTAACGCGACGGCAGAACAGCACTATGCGATTAATCAGCGGTTGTTTGACGAATTTAAGACGTATATATCGGACTCGGCAGTGTACTACGTGAAGGAGAATATTCGCATTGCGGAGGAGCTTCAAAAAACTGATTGGCAAAACGATTCGCGGTTAGAACTGGCTTCGCTGTATATCATTTCGGGTAATTACTTGGACGCTGCGGACTTGTTACAATCTGTTCCGCTTAGTGATTTAGAAGGCTATGACATCATTAAATACTACAATTGCTACCAAAATCTTTACAACAACTATGCTTTTAACAACCCGAATGCTAAGGAATACATCAATAAGAGCAACCGCTATCGTGACCTTTTGCTGAATTTGGTGGATAAAAACTCTACCCATTATATCTTGCTTTATGCGGGAGTGCTTACTGATGCGAAGCGTTACGATGAAGCCGAAAAACTGCTTTTAGACCGCTTTGCCTTGATGCACACTGATGAACACGAAAAAGCTGTGCTGGGGTATGTGCTCGGCACCCTCTACAAGAAGAAAAAGGACATTCCTAACCAAATAAAATACTTTACTATTTCGGCGAGTTGTGACATCAAGGATGCGATTAAGGAAAACGCTTCGATGCTGGAACTGGCATCGGCGCTGTTTCAATTAGGGGAAGTAGAGAACGCTTATACGTGTATCAAATCGGCGATGGAAGATGCGACTTTCTGCAATGCTCAATTGCGTTCGGACGAGGTGATGCGCATCTTTCCGATTATTGAGAAGGCTTATCAGGAGCGCATTCACAGTCAGAATACCAAGTTGCGCAACTCGTTATGGTTAGTTGGGCTTTTTGCGGTGTGCCTAATTATTGCAGTGGTATTGGTTACCCGACAAGTAAAGCGCATTGCCAAAATACGGAAAGAGCTGTATCACAAAAACCAAGATTTGGAACAACTGAACGAGCATTTGCGCGAGGTAGTGAGCGAGTTGAACAGTACAAACCAAAGGCTTTCGGAAGTGAATGCGGAGCTATTGGAGAGCGATGAGGTGAAAGAAGCGTATATTGGTCAGTTTTTTAACTTGTGTTCGGTGTACATTAGTAAGCTTGAGATGTACCAGAAGATGCTTGTAAAAAAGGCGAAAGAGCGCAATTGGGACGAGCTGAACAAGGTGCTACGGTCTACCGAGATGATAGAACACGAGCTGAAGGAGTTTTACAAGCTATTTGACGATATTTTCTTACATTTGTTTCCGAACTTTATCGCTGAGTTCAACGCCCTGTTAGCGGAAGAGGAGCGCTTTTCGCCCAGACCTCACGAGATGACGCCAGAGTTGCGGATTTTTGCACTGATACGGTTGGGCATTACTGATAGTTCTAAAATAGCGACCTTCTTGCATTATTCTACCAATACGATTTACAACTATCGGACGCGGGTGCGCAACAAAGCTATTGTGCCACGCGACAGCTTTGAAGAAAGTGTGATGAAGATAGGGAAAAGCAAGATTAATGGTTAATGGTTAATGATTAATGGTTAATGGTTGGGGGAATGGGATTATGCTGATAAGTGGACTTATGCTGGCGGGGCGGACTGGGAGGACTGGAGGGAGTTAGAAGCTACTAAATAAAGATAAAAATAAATAAAAGATGAATGAATTTTCGACTGCTGATTTTGAAGGGCTCATTAAAGAGTGGATTACGGGACTTATCAAGTTTGCGCCTACACTATTGTGGGCAATTGCACTTTACTTTATAGGGCGATACATTATCAGGTTTATTACCAAACTGCTTAAAAGCTTGATGGTACGTCGCGGGGTAGACCTTGCGTTGCAGGGATTCCTGTTGCAAGTAGTACGGTGGATACTGTATATTGCGCTGTTCCTTACCATAGTGCAAGTGATAGGACTGCCCGCAACCCAGTTTATCGCGATTATTACCAGTGGTTTTGTGGCAGTGGGATTGGCATTGCAAGGGTCACTTTCTAACTTTGCCAGCGGGATAATGATATTGGTATTCAAACCTTTTCGGGTAGGCGATACCATTGAAGGCAACGGGGAAAAGGGCACTGTGAAGAATATAGGTCTGTTTGCCACAACTCTTAACAAAGCGAACAACGAACAGGCAATTATCCCAAACACTCAGCTTTTTAGTAATAGCATTATCAATTACAGCAGGGAGGAAAAACGCAGGGTATACGTATTGGTAGGGATAGGGTATAGCTCGGATATACAAAAGGCACGCGAAGTGCTCTTGCAAATTGCAAAAGAAGAGCCGAAAGCTTTACCTGAACCTGAGCCTGTGGTGTATGTAGAGGAATTGGCTGATAGCTCAGTGAACCTTTCGTTGCGTTATTGGTGTTTGACTGCTGACCACGGGGGGTGTATCTTTCGGACTTTAGAAACTATCAAGAACCGTTTTGATGAAGCAGGTATTGAGATACCTTTCCCACAAGTGCAGGTGCACCAGTAGGAGCAGTGATTAATAGTTAATGAGCAATGATTAATGGTTAATGATAGAATGTGAATTAACGTTAAAATTGTTTTTTATTCATTGCTAATTGGTACTTTTTTTATACTTTTGCTTCATCTTATACCGGCTATGAAGATAGTCGGTATTTTTTTTGTGAATATTTTATTGCTAATTGCTGATTATTTAGTACTTTTGTGGCGTATTTAACATCATAAAAATGATTATACGATGAGAAAAGTTTTCTTTTTAGCCTTTGTGGCTATTGTTTTAGTGAGTTGTAAGAAGAAAGACGACGGCGGTAATGAGGTAAACGTATCGCCTAATGACTACACGCTTAGCGCTGATGGACTTACCTTAGTGAAATGGACTAACAGTAGTACTATTACTATTGATATGCAGGGGGATAGCAATTTACGGAATGTGAATACTATTGCCAATAATGCGTTTAAAGACCTTAAAAGTTTAAGAGCGATTACTTTTTCGGATAATTTAAAAGAAATAGGTAATGATGCCTTTTCGGGAACGAACCTCAGTGATGGGGTGAACTTTAATTCTTATTCAGATGTAGCGTTTGGTGAGAGGGTTTTTTATCGTTCGAATATCAGAAAGGTGGTGTTACCGAATACTAAAGAGCTTTCGAAACAGATTTTTGCTGATTGTAGGAATTTGAAAGAAGTTACTTTTAAAAAGACTGGCATAATAGCTGATGGGGCTTTTTCGTCTTGTGGAACACTTGAAATAGTAGATTTAACTAATGCGGGGGTTACTCATATTGGAAAAGAGGCTTTTGCCAATTGTAAGCTGTTGAAAAGGGCTATCCTTTCGGTGACTATGAACTTGAAAACGATAGGGGATAGATCGTTTGCAAACTGTACTGCTTTGGAGAATGTTACTATCTTAGCGCTTTATCCTCCGTATTTAGAGGGAGACCCTTTCTCTGGGATAGCGAAAACTAAGCTTCCTTCTTTTTATATCCCAAGAAAGCCTAAGAATTTGATGGATATCTACAAAGGAGATAATAATTGGAAGAATTTATTGGATAGGTTTCAGTTGATTCCTAATTAATAATCTTGGTTGGACTTGTTCGGACGAGTCGGACATTTCGGACTTGTTGGAGAAAGTTCCAAAATTTCTGAGGGGTTTGGAGGAAATAACCTCCCCCTAGCCCCCTCAGAGAGGGGGAGTATGTGATGGAAAATGGGATATTGGTGTTGTAAAAAAAAACGGAAAAGTTCGGAAGGGTGTTTTTAGGTAAAAGATAAAAGGTAAAAGGTAAAATGGGTATGCGGAGCTTATACAAAGCTTATAGGAAGCTTATACGAATCTTGGACGATTGTTATACAAAGAGCGTATAAGTAATTGATTCATACTATAATACAATAATGCTAAAAATGCCAACAATGGGGTTTCGAGACGAAAGAAAAAGAAGCGCGAGCCGCACAGGCAGGGGGAACAGGCGAAGGTAAGGCGAACAAATGACAAACTCAAAATGAAGATAACCTCCCCCTATTCACATACTCTGCTCTCGTAGTGCACATACCCAGCTGTGAGCCCTCGCTGGCTATCTCCTAAGGGGATAACCTCCCCCTAGCCCCCTCGGAGAGGGGGAATTGGTGACGCAAAGGTGAAGGAATGACGAAGGACGAGGAACGAAGGACGAATACTATAAAAATAATTAATATAATGAGAAAGATTTTATTATTAGCTTTGGTGGCGATTGCTTGGGTGAGCTGTAAGAAGAGCAGTGATGACAGCAACGGTAATTCTACGGCTGATTATGAGCTCAGCGCTGATGGGCGCACGCTCATCAAATGGAAAAATGCGAATACTACGGAGCTGAATATGGAAGCGGATAGTAGGTTACGGAATGTGAATACGATTGGGAAAGAGGCTTTTAAAGAGCATCAGAACTTAGTATCGATTACTTTTCCGAACAACTTAAAAGAGATAGAGGAGAGTGCTTTTGAGGAGGCTAACCTCAGCGGTGAGGTTATGTTTAACACGAAGGCTACGGTTAATTTTGGTGAAAAGGCTTTTCAACACTGTCACTTGAAAAAGATAACGCTCCCTAATATGAAAGTGTTGGGTATTAGCTCGCTTTCAATTTGCAGGGATTTAAAAGAGGTTACGTTTAGCAAAGTGGCGAAATTAGATATTTTCGCGCTGAGAGACTGCCAAGCTGCCTCTCTTAATTTCGAGGGAACAGGACTGATTGAAATAGAGCACGGTGTTTTTGTAGGAATGTGGAGTTTGAAAGAGATAACACTGCCCGAGACACTCACCAAAATACAATCGAATGCTTTTTGGGACTGCAGAGTGCTGAAAAAGATTACTATTAAAGCGGTAAACCCTCCTGTGTTACACGTTAATGGTATTTTTGGTACGAAGGATAAAAGTTTAATTCCTACTATTTATGTGCCTAAGGGCTCAGTAGAGCGGTACAAAAAAGCTACTGGGTGGAGTGACTTTGCTGAGAAGATTCAGGCGATTAATTAAATTAGAAAATTAGATGATGAGAAAATTAGCAAATGGGAAAATGAGAAAGATTATTTTATTATTGGCTTTGGTGGCAATTGCTTTGGCGAGCTGTAAGAAGAGTGATGACGGTGATAGCAATGGTAATTCTACAGCTGATTATGAGCTAAGTGCCGATGGGCGCACGCTCATCAAGTGGAAAAATGCGAATACTACGGAGCTGAATATGGAGGCGGATAGTAGGTTACGGAATGTGAATACGATTGGGAAAGAGGCTTTTAAAGAGCATCAGAACTTAGTATCGATTACTTTTCCGAATAACTTGAAAGAGATAGAAGAGAGAGCTTTTGAAGAGGCTAACCTCAGCGGTGAGGTTATCTTTAACACGAAGGCTACGGTTGCTTTTGGAGATAAGGCGTTCTTCCATACAAAAATTAGAAAAATGACCTTCCCAAATGTAAAAGTACTACCTGACCGTGTGCTATCGGCTTCCTATAATCTTGAAGAAATACACTTCAATAAAATAGAAAGATTAGGGTATGGTGCTATCAGTTGGAATTATGTGAAAGAACTCAACTTAGAAAATACAGGGCTTACCGAAGTAGAAACTGTGGGCATTTCGGGCTGTTTGGAGATGAAGAGTGTGATTTTGCCTGCAACAATTAAGATTATAGGGTATGATGCTTTTTGGCATTGCGACCAACTTAGAACCGTTACTATCAAGGCGGTGATCCCTCCTGCTTTAGTAAACAACCCTTTTAGAGCTACTCGTATAGAGAAGATATACGTGCCTAAGGGCTCGGTAGAGCAATACAAAAGGGCGAAAGGCTGGAGTGATTTTTCGGATAAAATTCAAGCTGAGGTGTGAGCCACAGTGTGAGCCACAGTGTGAGCCACACGGGCAGGTAGAGAATTAGCAAATTTGAAAATGAGAAAATGTGCAGAAACCTCCTCCTAATTCACTTACTCGGCAGTTGCCGACAACCCTTAAAGAGTAGATAACCTCCCCCTAATTCACTTACTCGGCAATTGCCGACAACCCTCCAAAGGGGGAGCGCCGATAATATTGTAAAATCAAAAACTATTATATTTTGACCCTTGATTCATATTAATAATTAACACTAATTGAAAAATTATGAACTTTACCACAGCACGTGAGCACCTTAGGAGTGTGCTCTTACCAACGCCTCTTATTTACAGTCCGCTCTTCTCAGAAGAGTCTGGCAACCAAATCTACATCAAGCCAGAAAACTTACAAAAGACTGGGGCTTTTAAGATTCGCGGGGCATATAACAAGATGCTTAAGCTCAGCGAAGCTGAAAAACAGCGCGGAGTGATTGCTTCCTCGGCGGGGAACCACGCACAGGGTGTGGCTTATGCAGCACGCGAATTAGGCATTAAAGCCGTGATAGTAATGCCAAAAACCACGCCCCTTATCAAAGTACAATCTACCAAGAAATACGGTGCAGAAGTGGTACTTTATGGCGATGTGTACGACGATGCTTACCAAAAAGCTAAAGAACTCGAAGAAAAGGAGGGCTATGTGTTTGTACACCCTTTTAATGACCCCGATGTGTTAGAAGGGCAAGGCACTATTGCACTGGAAATACTGGAACAGTTGCCCGAAACTGATGTGATTGTCGTACCTATAGGAGGAGGTGGACTTATATCGGGGATTGCTTGTGCAGCGAAACAAATTAAACCAGAAGTGAAGATTGTAGGGGTAGAGCCCTCAGGAGCTGCCTCGGCAACAGAGGCTCTGAAGAAGAACAAGCTTGTAACTTTGGCTGAAGCGAATACCATTGCCGATGGTACAGCTGTAAAGCGCATAGGAGAGCTAAATTTTGATTATATTAAGAAGTATGTAGATGAGGTGGTGACCGTAGATGACTATGAACTAACGGAAGCTTTCTTACTACTGGCAGAAAAACACAAGCTTATAGCTGAGAACTCTGGTGTATTACCTTTGGCTGCCCTTAAGAAGCTAAGCGACCGAGGTAAGAATGTTGTGCCTGTAGTGAGTGGAGGAAACATTGATGTACTGATGATTTCGTCAATGATAAGCAAAGGATTGGTAAGCAGAGACCGGATTTTTAACTTCTCGGTAAGCATTCCTGACCGCCCTGGTGAACTGGCTAAGATTACTCAAATTATTGCAGAAGTGGGTGCCAATGTAGTAAAATTAGCACATAACCAGTTTAAGAATCTCTCACGTTTCCGCGATAAAGAAGTACTCATCACGGTAGAGACCAATGGCACTGACCATATTCAGCAATTAGTGAGTGCTTTTAAAGATAAGGGATACGATATTGTGGCTAAGTAGTTATTAGCCCAACTGACTTTATAAAAAAGACTTTGCCAAAGGGTCTGTAGCACGACAGGCTATTAACTCTTTGGCAAAGTGTTTTAATTTTTTGGTGCACTACATCTTAACTCTGCCTCATCACTAAAGAAAAATCAGCTTTGTATTCCTTACCATCTTCTTCTATGAGCACATAACCTTTCAAAGGTAGGTTATCTACTAAATAGTCATAATCATTATCTGATAGTATTTGGGCTGAGCTTATGACTTTATATTGTGGGAAAGGTATTATTTTTTCTATTTTCAATTTAGGAAATACAATGGCTTTTATTGTAGCGTTGTTTAATTCCTCGTTAAAGTAAATCTGAACAAATTTAGCATTGCTTGCTGCATTTTTATTTACAATCTTAGCAAGATTAACCGTTAAACGCCCAGCCGTCAGTTGTTGAACGGTAATCTCTTGAGCAAAAACTTCTGATTTTAATTTCACTTGTGAAGAGAATACCACTTTGTAAGTGCCTGAAGGTACCTCTTCTCCGATCTTAAACTTAGCCTCTGTAGCTGTTCTGTGATTAGAGTAAAGTGTTGCTTTTATCTCTCCATCTTGCATCAATAGCAAATTGCAAAATCTGTAATCTCTAATATAATTCATACCGCTATAGGCAAAGTTTTCTCCTGTTACTATTAGTTCATCATCTGTTCTAAGCTTAGTTGCTGAAAGGGTTTTAATTACTGGAGCATATACAGGCTCTATTTTTATGGCTTGTTTGTTGCTGTTTACAAAATCGAGCACTTGCTCTTTAGCCCCGCCTTTTACTACGAACTTAAAGTCATTACCTCCACTGAAAGCTCCTGCAGGGGTATTAAACATCTTAAATTCGAGGTTGTAACCTGAGATATTTTTCACTGTAAGTGGGTAATCTTGTCCGTTTTTGCGCAAGTAATAGGTGTATTTCTCTAAGGCTTCAGCGTTAGCATTTATCACTGTTTTAAAGGTTTGTGCCTCAATAGTTGCTAAAGAGGTAACAGGTTCAAACATAATGACATCTAACACTTGTAGCTCCATTTCTCCATTATCTAAACTAAATGCACCGCTATCCACCTCTTCTTTGTCAAAAGTAGCTCTAAAGTGATACTGACCATTTTTATAGGATTCGGGCAATACTACGTACACACGTCTTTCTTTTTTGTCAATCTTCTGTACTTTGAGGTCGTAAGAAAGAGCGTCTCTGTATCTGTGAAGTTTTACTTTTATCTGCTCTTTTTTAACAGGTAAGGTATTGACATCAAAGAAAATCACTTCACCTCCCGCTTTATTGAGATACTCTCTTTCGTCAAACGTTATTTTAATAGGCTCATCGGGTTGTTCACTCTTTTCGGTAGTTACTGATACGGTGTACACTTGGGTACTTTTGTTTTCAGCAGTTACTGTATAGGTTACTACCTTTGAGAAATCTTGAGCAACCCCACTATTGGGGCTTACGGTAGCTCCTTTAGAGACTGTGATAGTTGGGGTAAGGGTAGTTACCTCGGTATCTTCGGGTAACAGAACGCTGACTGTGGTGTTGCTAATAGTACCGCTATAAGTATTTCCTTCTATGGTAAAGGCAAACGAAAGCATATCTTTTGCAGTACTCAACTGCTGTATTTCACCATCGTCTTTGCTACACGATAAAGTGAGCAACAAAATGCATAAAACATATAATTTTTTCATCGTAGATAATTGTTTATAATTGCTTGCTGTTAGAGAGTGCAAAAGTACAAAAAAAGAAATGATGTGCAAGACTGCACATCATTTTTTATTTATTCTCCTTGTTTCATCTTCTTGAGATTAGCTTTTACCTCTTCTCGTTGTGACTCAAATTCATCATCGGTAGTTGAAAGGAGTTTTACGGCTTTTTCTTCGAGCTTAATCGCTTCTTGTTTCTCACCACGGGCATATAGCAAGTGGGCAAGGGTATCTAAATAATAGGGGTTTTCAGGTTCTAACTGCACCGCTGAGGTAGCCCACTGATAGGGTTCTGTGAGTTTAGCAGGGTTGTTCCTATTTTCTTCATACACTTTCCAAGCGATGTTGTTAGCACGATTGGCAAAGCGCATTTTGTAATACTTCCAACTGTTATCATCGTCATCTTCACTGAATGCTTTATCAAGAGCTGCGATAAGGTTGCTATCTCTTTGCAATAGATTTTTGTAGTACTGACCAAAGTAAGCGCTGGCTTCTTCCACATTGTTTTCATAGAGAAAGTCAATGTAATCATCAGCAGTAAAAAGATTCTTTTTTACGCCTTCGGTATAAACAGTTTTTACAGCGTTAAAGAGACTCTTATCGTTAGCACCTATACGGTCAAGTTGGGTACTAAGATTTCCTTTATTGTACTCTATTACGCCTTTCTCTAAGCGTTGTTGATAGTCTAAATAATCATCGTCTTTAGGAACGAGTTTTTCGTTATGAGCTTTAATCTCATCGGCGAATTTCACCAAATAAGCAATGGCATCTATATCGGCTGATGAAGTAGGTTTTTCGGCATTGAAAATGCGGTAGTAATAGTCGCCACCAGTATTATTAAGGGCGAGCAATAGGGCATACTCAGCGTCGAGTTTGCTGTCTTTCTTATGAGCGTTCACGACTCGTTCCCATTGAGCAGTTGCCTGCTGTGGGGTGAGTTGCATCTGGTAAATGCCTTTTTGGTTTTTGAGTTCGGAAAAATAATCTTCTTGCTCTTGAGCGATATAGTCGAACTGCTCTTCTTCGTTAGAGTCACCTGTCTTATGCTCAGGACGATTTTTAGCCAACAAATACACTCGCTGACTGTCTTTCTTGAGAAAAGTAATAAATATCTCTTGGAGGGCTTTTACTGAGAGTTTTGGGTTGCTCAAAGCCTTATCGAGTGCACGAGCCATTGCCATAGTACCAAACTGCTGTCCGTAAGCGTAACTTGTTAGGATTTCATCATTAGCAGCTTCTTCAACTGTAGATGGCTGACTGTAAAGCAGATTACCTGCCACGTCTAATACTGCCATTTGGTTACCTGTAGGTACGCCTTTAGCTTTGAGAGTCTTCATATCTTTGGCAGTTGCTAAATAGAGTTCATAGGGATAGCGTTTGTACTGCTTATCATCACTAAATTCATAGTCATTGCTACTGCCTTCTTCTTGATATTTAGCAAAGAGGGCCTTGAACTGTGCTTGCGCCTCCTTGTTATCGGGTTGCTGGAAAACGATTACTAACCTACTGTGCTTATCAGCTGAAGCAAGTGCTGCATTGAGGTTCTTGGGTATTGAAACAACTGCTTGGGTTTTCTCTTTAGCTCTTTTCTCGGGATTGTATTCGGGGATATCTTTCTCCTCCTCAAAAGCGATAAGGTGCTTCCAGTTCTTTACATTTTCCTTATTGCTACGGGCTACTTCTGCCGGATTAGAAGCACTTGCTTTACCACTGAACAGAATTGCGTTATCGGAATCGCCTTCGGTAAGGGAAATGGTTCCTTTATCGGGGTTGTATGTTCCTTTTAAGTTCAGTATGTTATTAGTACCTAAAAACTCTACTTCTACGGCATTGGTGCTCTTCCCGATAGGAAACTTCTCAATGATTACTTCTTTAGATTTATTGTCGAACACTACTGAATGGGCATTTACTAAGTAAAGGTTTTCAGTTCGTGGTACTTCAAAGCTTTCTAACACATAGTAAGATATTCCATTGCTGTCTTTTGTTTTTTCTATATTTTCTAATGAAGTAATTTTGTTATGGACACACACATATTCTACTTCGCCCTTATTATTTTCATAGCCTACATACAAGAAACGAGGGTCACCCAACAAACTTGCTGCTATTTTGAAGGTGATTTGTAACTTAGGGCTATTGCTCTGCTTCTTTTCAACTAAGAAAGATGACGTATCAGAGATGAATTCTATTCTTTTATCTTTTAAGGTATAATTGCCAGAAGCACCTATCAATTCGTAAGTGTTGTTATTGCCTATTCTGAGTTCTAAAGCATTACCAAGAGAGGTGGCTTTGTAAGAACCTGCTGGAATAGGGTTTTGCGCTATGAGTGATAGCGGAAAGAGTGCCAATAAGGGAAGTACTTTCATTTTTAGTTATTAGTTAAGAGTTGAGAGTTATAAGTTATTCTGTATATTTCTTGATAAGGCGAATCATTAGGTCGCTAAGTTTTTCTACTTGATATTCGCCTACACTGGGTTCTAAATGGCTGTTGCCGATACCGCTGTCGTCAGTGATGAACACGTAGGTACCATTGGTGTACATTGCCATAAAGCGCATTAAAAACTCGGTGGGCTTATCAATACCGCTGGCTACAATAGGGATGAGCTTGATACCTTTTTCGGCAGCGGTTTTTACTGATGCTTGTACGCTTTTAATCACTTTATCTTCGTGATGTGGTGGTGCATCGAGTACTAAAAAGGCAATGCGTGTGCGTGCCTCGGCGTCCCATTGCAGTTTGTTAAGCTCATTGAGGGCGGTGTGTACTGCTTCGGGAAAATCACCTCCACCATCAGCTTTTTGCTGGTTGATAAACTGAATGGTCTTATTGATATCCTTAGTAAAATCGGAATGTTTGACTACATAGTCATCGCCTTCGTCGCGGTAAAACACGGTGCCGGTACTGATTTTAAGGTTTTTGTTGCCTTCTTCTACCTTGCTGATTACATTCTTCAAGTCCATTTTTAGGAATTCTAACTCGTCGCTCATTGAGCCTGTTGCATCAACCATAAAGGCGATTTGCACTTCGTTTGAAGAGTTCTTAGAGTCTTTTTTGAGTGCGATGCGGTTGAGAGAGGTTTCGCTGAGGGCTTTTTCGGGGGTTACCCATTCGTTGTTTACTTTTAAGCGGAGATTTTGAGTGTTGAGGTCTTGTTCTTTTTGGAAGGCGCTCACCCATAGTTCGGCTTTACCGGCATTGTCGGTTTTAGCTGTCCACAGTAGTGTATTGTTGCGATAGAGGGCTACAGGGGCGTTTACTGCGGGCTTATTGTTGGCAGTTACGAGCACGGCGATGCGGTGATTGGTGAACATTTGCCAATGTTCGGGGTAAAAGGCAAACTCTTTTTTGTCAAGTGTTTTTTGATAGAAGTCCCAGCTGTTGAGGTCGTTCCATTCACCAGCGGTTACTAAGCCTGACTGAGGTTGAGGGTCGCTTTCGGGGCGACGCTTACGGTGTTTAGGTTCAGTGCGTTCAACTGGTTTGCTGGCAGACATTTTAGCACTTTTACTAACATCACCTGTTACTTTAGCGGAGGATCTTCTTTTAGAAGGCTCAACTACAACAATTTCGGCTAATTCACCACTGCTTTCACTTTCGTAATCGGCGGTACCTCCGTAATCGGCAGTACTGCTTTCGTGAGTAGCTGGTTTATGAGCATTTCGGTTGCCACAAGCGCCTATTAATAGGGCGAGGCATAGCAATAAGAAAAAAGATATGTTTTTCATTTTTGGAATATAGTTTTTGTGTTTCTGATAGTAGACATACGAAAATAATGCCAAAATGATACTATAATACTAAA
Source organism: Capnocytophaga sp. HP1101 (assembly GCF_054772415.1). Lineage (NCBI taxonomy): Bacteria > Pseudomonadati > Bacteroidota > Flavobacteriia > Flavobacteriales > Flavobacteriaceae > Capnocytophaga > Capnocytophaga sp. HP1101. The sequence goes on along the minus strand of NZ_BPUU01000005.1, from coordinate 6,114 downwards.
AATGTCAATAATACTGATAATACCGATAATACCTATAATACTAAATAATGTTAGAAATACTGATAATACTAAATAATGTTAGAAATACTGATAATTTACTTTGCCAAAGGTCGTAGCACGACGGGCGATTAAAAACTTTGGCAAAGTGTGTATCGCTAAAAGTGACATATTAGTGGTTTCGGAAGGAAATGAAGAAATTCGGAAGGGAGTTTTTGGGTAAAAGGTAAAAGATGAGCTGTGAGAAGGGTATGGTTAGCTTATACAAAGCTTATACGAACCTTATACGAATCTTGGACGATTATTATATAAAGGGTATATAAGTGATTGATAATTAGTAGTTAAGAGTGAAGGAAAAAATGCCAAAAATAGGGTTTCGAGGCGAAAGAAAGGGGAAGGAGTAATAGGCCTTAGGCCATAGGCAATAGGAGGGAGTGTGACGAAAAATCAAAAGAAACCTCCCCCTAGCCCCCTCGTTGAGGGGGAATTAGTAACGGTAAGGAGAGGAGGTATGTGTGGGGGTTAGTGCGTTAAAAGAGCGTTAAAATATGTATTATTAATTGCAAATTAGTATTTGTTTTTTATCTTTGCGCCCTAAAAATAGTGTAAATGACTATTCAACAAATTCAGAATGAGCTTATTGAAGACTTTTCGTTGTTTGATGACTGGACGCAGCGCTATGAGTATTTAATAGACTTAGGCAAATCGTTACCTCTGATAGACGAAAAGTATAAAACGGAGGCATACCTCATTAAAGGTTGCCAAAGCCAAGTGTGGTTACACGCCGAAAAGCAAGATGGGAAGCTCATCTTTACTGCCGATAGCGATGCGATTATCACCAAAGGGATCGTTGCTTTATTAGTGAAAGTGTTCTCTCATCAAACGCCTGAGGATATTGTAAAAGCGGATATGAGTTTTATTGATAAAATTGGATTGAAAGACCACCTTTCACCTACTCGTGCCAATGGGTTGGTGAGTATGATTGGACAAATGAAGGGGTATGCCGCTAAGGAAATAGGAGTTAGAAATTAGGAAATAGAAATGACTGAAGAAATAAATATAGAGCAATTAGGCGAGAAAATCGTTGAAGTGCTCAAAACGATATACGACCCTGAAATACCTGTAGATATTTACGAATTGGGGCTTATTTACGATGTGTTTGTGAACGAAGACCGCGATGTAAAAATCTTGATGACCCTTACGTCGCCTAACTGTCCGGTGGCAGAGGCATTACCGATGGAGGTGAAGGAGAAGGTACAGAGCATTGACGAGGTGCACGAAACGATTGTAGAAATCACGTTTGACCCACCGTGGAATCAGGATATGATGAGCGAAGTGGCAAAACTTGAATTAGGATTTTTGTAAAAATAATAAATAAATCACTTATGAAAAAACTTTTATTTTCAGCTTTATTATTGTCTTCAGTAGCTGTATTTGCTCAGGAAGACCAAACGAATGACGGTGTAGCACAAGACCCTACGGCAGCTCCAACAGAGGAAGCTCCTGCTCCTCGATGGACAAAGGGAGGTAACGCTTCACTGATGTTCTCGCAAGCCGCCTTCAACCACGATTGGACAGGAGGGGGAACTAATAACGTAGCAGCAAGCCTTGCGGTGAGCTATGCTTTTAACTACAAAAAAGACAAATGGGCGTGGGATAACAACGTATTTGTTGATTACGGAATTACTAAACTTGAAGGTGATGACTATTCAAGAAAAACCACTGACCGTTTTGAGGTGAACTCAGTACTCGGTTACCAATTGAACAACCCTCAGTGGTACTATTCATTCTTCTTGAACTTCAAAACACAAATGACCGATGGTTACAAATATGAGAGCACTGGTCGTACGCTCATAAACCAAATGCTTTCACCTGGATACTTACAATTTGGTCCTGGTATGTTGTGGAAGAAGAGCGATAACCTAAAAGTGAACTTGGCTCCTGCAACTTCTAAAATCACGACTGCTAAAAGCCGTTGGACAGAAACAGGTTCTTTCTACGGTGTTGAACAAGAAAAGAACATTCGTTATGAACTCGGTTTCTACTTGAACGGTTATGCTAAGTTTACTGTGATGGACAATGTGTCTTTCGAGAATATCCTCAGCTTGTACAGCAACTATCTCGACAAACCACAAAACGTAGACTTGGATTATACTGCAAACATTGTGATGACTATCAACAAGTACTTATCAGCTAACTTCACTTTCCAAGCTATCTACGACGATGACGCTGCTAAAGCCTTCCAAATTCGCGAAGTATTGGGCTTAGGAGTAAACTACAAGTTTTAGTGTGAGGTGCGAGTCGCACACACAATTGTAGCACATTAGCAATTAGTAAAAAATAGAGAAGGGACTACCTTAATGGTAGTCCTTTTTTGTTTTGTTATAGAGAGGTTGTGGATTATTCGGAGGAAGCTTTTGTAAGAGCTAAGATTGGTATTTAGAAAAATAGTAGTACCTTTGCCTCACACATTATTGCTGAATTAAAGAAGAATTGGAAAAACTAATTGCATACATACAAAAAACCGTTCCTGAGCTAAAAATACAGGAACAGATGCTTAGAGAGGCTTTCCAAAAAGAGAGCGTTGCTAAAGATGCCTTGCTGTTAGACTTCGGACAAGTGTGTGAGCATTATTACTTTGTAAACAAAGGGGCTCTTAGAGTATTCTTTTACGACGAAGGAGAGGAATACACCAGCTGGATTGCTTTTGAAGACTACTTTTTCACAGAACAGCACAGTTATATGAATAGTGCTCCTTCTCATTATGCTATTACAGCGATTGAAGAGACTGAAGTGCTGAAAATACATAAGCAACAAGTAGATTCGTTGCTACAAGACAGTTATGAGTGGCAACAGTTCTTTATACAAAACCAGCAACAGACAATATTACGGTTAATGGAAACCATTGAGCTCTTCCAGAGACAACCTGCAAAGGAGCGTTATGAAGCTTTGTTTAGTTATCCTGCTTTTGTGCAAAAAGTGAAACAAAAAGACCTTGCCTCTATGCTCGGAATGACTAAATACTCAATCAGTAGGCTAAAATCTTACAAGTAAAAAGACGAAGTTGCCAAATAGCAACTTTTTTGTGTATTACTGTATGTAATTTTGCATTTATAAAACAAATGTAAAATGAACCAAGAAGAACAATACAGTTTTAGTCCGCTGGATAGCTATCAGTGGGTAAAGAAAGAGGCTTTTGCTTACATAGAAAGCCAACAATGGATAGAAGAGGTACAGTTTAAAGACTTTTTAAACGCTTTTGGACAGTGTTTTAACGGCTCATTAGAAAAAGTATCTTATCTTATCAAGAATGAATTAGATGAGGGGAATGTGCGATTTGCCATTTTGGTAGTAGCTTTGTATAACGCTTTTGTGAAGATAGGCAAGGAGGAAAAAGACGCTTTTCAGTATGTGAGCCTTGCTATTAATGAGCCCATAGCCTCTTTTATGGAACAAAACACGGAGGCTTTCTTAAGCGCTTCGGATAATCCTTTTAAGGAGATGGTGGAAATATCAAAAGCACGAGAGGTGTATTATTTTGGTAAAAGTTTTGTGTTTGAACGCCGTATAGATGATGCATATGGTTATGTATTACAAATTAAAAGATGCTTATTCCATGAAGTGCTAAAAGCTCTTGAGCATACTTTTTTGCAGAGAATTATATGCCAAGTAGATTGCGGTTGGATAAAAGGGATCAAGCCAGAGCAACACAATTTACAATTTGTACGACCTACTACTTTTGCTACGGGCAATGACTGCCAAATGTGGTTTGTAAAGCAAGAAAAAATAAAAGAAATAAGATGACCTTAAACCTTGATTTCCTCAGTCAGTATTTCACTGAAGTGCATTTCGATAAAGACGAGTTCATCACTCGTGCGGGTGAGGTAGAACACTCATTGTATTACCTTACGGAAGGTATTGTGCGCTTCTTTTATTACAACCCCACTACCGATAAAGAAACGACGGTAGATATCCTCTTTGCCGAGCAGTTTTTTATGTCGTATGCCTCGTTTGTAAAGCAAGAACCCTCGCTCTTCTCTATTCAAGCACTCAAAGAGGTTACTGCCTATAAAATAGGGCGTGAACACCTTGATGCCCTGATTCAGCAGCAGGAATACTTGCAAATAAAAGCTGATATTTTAGAACATTTACTCATTGAAAAGATGCAACGAGAAGCACAGTTTTTATTACAATCACCGGAAGAGATTTACCGCTATCTATTGGAAAAAGACCCTAAGCTGATACGGAATATACCGCTGAAATACATCGCTTCGTATATTGGGATTACTCCACAAGCGCTGAGCAGGATTAGGAAGAGAATATTTTAACGGTTAGTGATTAGTGTTTAATACTGAATAAAAAATGATGTGTTGTATTGCACATCATTTCTTTTTTTGTACTTTTGTGGCGATAAAAGGAATACAATCAAAAGAAATTAGTTTAAGCAAATGAAAAAAATAGTAGTAACAGGTGGATTGGGCTTTATTGGCTCGCACACCGTAGTTGAATTGCAAAACGCAGGCTTTGATGTGGTTATTATTGATAACCTTTCCAACGCTCAAGAAAACGTAAAAGACCACATTGCGAAAATCACTGGTAAAATGCCGGTATTCGAAAAGTTTGACTTGCGCGATAAGGCTGATGTACAGGATTTCTTTAAGCGCCATCAGGATGTGCAAGGACTTATTCACTTTGCTGCCTCTAAAGCTGTAGGTGAGAGCGTGGAGAAACCGCTTTTGTATTACGAAAACAACCTTACCAGCCTTGTATACTTATTGCAAGAACTGAGCAAGTTGCCCAAAGCACGCTTTATTTTCAGTTCGTCTTGCACCGTATACGGTCAGGCGGATGAGTTGCCTATTACTGAGAATGCTCCTGTGAAGAAAGCTGAATCGCCTTATGGTAATACTAAGCAAATCAGTGAGGAGATTATCAGTGATACTTGCAAGGTTACTCCTTCGCTCAATGCAATTGCCTTGCGCTATTTTAATCCTATTGGGGCACACCCTTCGGCTGAAATAGGCGAACTTCCGCTGGGCGTACCTCAAAACTTAGTTCCTTATATCACTCAAACGGCTATAGGGTTGCGTGAAAAACTTTCGGTTTTTGGTGGCGACTACCCGACCCCCGATGGCACTTGCATTCGCGATTATATTCACGTGGTGGATTTGGCGAAAGCTCACGTGATTGCTCTTCAACGTTTATTAGATGGTAAGAACGCTGAAAACTATGAAGTCTTCAACATAGGAACTGGCAAAGGTAGTACCGTGCTTGAAGTGATTCAAAGTTTTGAACGTGTATCGGGCAAGAAGCTCAATTACCAAATTGTAGGAAGGCGTGCGGGTGATATTACTGCTGCTTACGCCAATACCGACAAGGCAAACAATGTACTTGGCTGGAAAGCCCAAAGCACTTTGGACGATGCGATGCGCTCGGCTTGGCAATGGGAACAAAAAGTGCGGTCGTAGCACGGTGCAAGGTCGTAGCACGACGAGCGATTAAAAACTTTGGAAAAGTGTGTATCGCTAAAAGTGAGATATCTGTGATTTCGGAAGGAAACGGAGGGATTCGGAAAGGGGTTTTTAGGTAAAAGATAAAAGGTAAAAGGTAAAATGGGTATGGTTAGCTTATACAAAGCTTATAGGAAGCTTATANNGGTATATAAGTGATTGATTCATACCATAATACCATAATACAATAATGCCAAAAATGCCAAAAATGGGGTTTCGAGACGAAAGAAAGGGGAAGAAGTGTTAGGCCTTAGGCAATAGACAATAGGGTTGTGACGGTTATTATTGTTGTATAAATATCTTTTTAATATTGTTTAAACATCCCCCCTGCCCCCCTCAAGGGGGGAGATGCGACGGGAGACAAATGACGAAGAGCGAAGAAAACCTCCCCCTAGCCCCCTCGTGGAGGGGGAACTGTAGGGACGGGAAAGGGAGAGAAACATCCTCCTATTCACATACTCCGCTCTCGCGGACTTCCTTCAAAGGGGGAGATGCGACGGGAGACAAATGACGAATGGCGAGGGGAACATCCCCCTAGCCCACTCGGAGAGGGGGAGTGTAGTGGGGGAGAGATGAAGGGTAGATGTGTCATATCCTGAAATAGGTT